>JAFGDY010000179.1 GCA_016931895.1 Anaerolineae bacterium | reverse complement strand
CTCGGTCGTTCCCGTCAGTGGGAAAGGAGTTTGCACATGCAACTGGTAGAACAACGCGAAGAACGACTGGGGGCAGGCGCCAGAATTGTGGCGTTCATTTTCCGCGTGGCCCTGGCTGTCCTTATCCCCATCATCGCCTTTGCCGTGCTGTATGCGGGGTTTTTGTTTTTGCGGGCCGGCGATGCGCCCAAGTGGCTGATTACGGTGGTGGCCATTATTTGGGGTGTTGGCGGTGTGGCCGCGCTGTATTGGATATTCAACTGGATTGTGGAAATGCTGCCCGACCAGTGGACGGCCAGGCTCCAGCCGTTCGTTTTCATCGGCCCGGCCATCGCCATCCTGGCCTGGTACCTGGCTATTCCCACCGGGCGGACCTTCTGGATCAGCCTGTGGGACCGCGACGGGCCGCAGGTTGGTCAGTTTGTGGGTATGGCCAACTACGTGTCCATTTTTACCGACCGGATGATGCGGGAGGCGTTCCGCAACAATATTTTTTTCTGGATGTTGATTGCCACCCCTCTGACCATCATTCTGGGCCTTTTGGTAGCGGTGTTGGCCGACCGCAGCAAAGCCGAACGTTTGTTTAAATCGCTCATCTTCTTGCCGATGGCCATCTCGTTTGTTGGGGCCGGCGTTATCTGGAATTTTATCTATGAGGTCAAGCCGGCCGACGCGCCGCAAATTGGACTCTTGAACGCCATTGTGGTGGGGTTGGGGGGACAACCCCAGGCCTGGCCCGCTTTCACCGCCATCGCGCCCTGGAACAATCTCTTTCTGGTTATCATTGTGGCCTGGTTGCAAACCGGCTATGCCATGGTGCTTTTTTCGGCCGCGCTCAAGGGTATCCCCGAAGAGATCATCGAAGCCTCCCGTGTGGATGGCGCCACCGAGATTCAATTATTCTTCAGGATTATGATCCCTTACATTAGTGGGACCATCATTACCGTCACTACCACCGTTGTCATCTTTACCCTGAAAATATTTGACGTGGTCTGGGTGATGACCGGGGGGCAATTTGGCACAGATGTAATTGCCACCCAGTTCTATCGCCAATCCTTCATCGCCCGCAACGCCGGTTTTGGCTCTGCTATCGCCATGATCCTACTCATCGCAGTCATCCCGGTGATGATCTACAATCTGCGCCAATTCAGAGAACAGGAGGCATTTTAAAATGAGCGGCTCACATGGACAGAGAATACGCAGTGCAATTTTGGTCAATGGCGCCCTCGCCTTACTGGTTCTGCTCTGGATGATCCCTACCATTGGCCTGTTTGTGTCGTCCTTCCGTAGCCGCGAAGACATTACGGTCTCAGGCTGGTGGACCATCTTCCCCCACCGGGCATGGGAGGTAACGGAAAAGATTGATCCTCGCGAGATCGGACTGGATGCAACCGGCCCTATGCAAGTAGGAGGCATTGAAGCGACCTTTGAGGAACTCCGCGCCGGCGTTTCTACCCCGGATGGCAAGCGCGTCCAGTGGATTGGCAACCGGCGGATCGGTTTCATTGAGATTCAAGAAAAACAGTGGACAACCAGATGGAATTTTACGTTGGAAAATTACAATCAGGTACTGAACGGCAAAAACTTTGAGTATAAGCGCCCGGATGGCACGGTTGAAATTATTCCCGGCGACAACTTTTGGGGCGCCATCTTTAACAGTATCGCTGTGGCCATTCCTTCCACCGTGATTCCTATTCTCATTGCCGCGTTTGCCGCCTACGGCTTTGCCTGGATGAATTTTCCGGGCCGGCGCGTCCTCTTTATTATGGTGGTCGCCCTGCTGGTGGTGCCGCTGCAAATCGCCCTGGTACCCATTTTACGAGACTACGCGGCGCTCAATATAAACGGTACGTTCCTGGCTATCTGGCTGGCCCACGCCGGCTTTGGCCTGCCGCTGGCTACCTACCTGCTGTTCAACTATATCAGCACCTTGCCCCGGGAAATGTTAGAATCGGCCTTTATTGACGGCGCGTCGCATTACACTATTTTCACCCGCATGATCCTGCCCCTCTCGGTGCCGGCCCTGGCCTCTTTTGCCATCTTCCAGTTCCTGTGGGTATGGAACGATTACCTGGTGGCTTTGATTTTCCTGGGCAGCAATCCGGATTACCAGGTGCTGACCATGCGCCTGGCCAATATGGTTGGTGATCGCGGCCAGGATTGGCACTTGCTGACCTCCGGCGCTTTTGTGACCATGATTCTGCCGTTGCTGGTTTTCTTCTCGCTGCAACGCTTCTTTGTGCGCGGCCTGCTGGCCGGTTCGGTAAAGGGATAAACTTTCTTTTGCCCAAGCCACAGTGGGCCGATACACTGAATTCACTGAGTTTTGTCTAAGCTAAGGATGGGAAATAAATTAACTTCCCCAATGCAGAGCCAAAATGAGGCATAATTTCAGCACCAAATGCGGAAGTTATTAAATCCTTAGCCCTAAGGTTTAGGCAGCAATGGAACCTTTTTCGGTGAATTCAGTGTTTTCTTTTTGTAGATCCACTGATTTGTAGATCAAGTTCTTGCGACAAGCTAATGGTGCTGGTAGACAACCACATTTAGCCCCCCATTTTGGCATAAGAATAATCAGAAAATCCATTTGACAAATCATTAAATATATGATAAAGTGGAACCGGTTCCAATTGGAACCGGTTCCACTTTATCATCATTGATCAAAAGGATCGGATGACAAATATAACCATTCGTGATGTGGCGAAAAAGGCAGGCGTTGGAGTAGGCACAGTCTCCAGAGTCCTCAATGACAACCCCTCTGTCAGTGATGCGACCCGCCAGAGAGTTTTGGCGGCAATTGAGGCGCTGAACTTTACCCCTCATTCCATTGCGCGCCGTCTTTCGTTGCAAAAAACCCTGACCATTGCCGTGATTGTTCCCTTTTTTACCCGCCCTTCGTATGTGGAACGGTTGCGGGGCGTTGAATACCTCCTGGCCGATACTGAGTACGACCTGATTCTCTATAATGTTGAAACCACTGCCAGACGTGATGCCTGTTTTCGCAGTGTGCCCCGGCGTGAGCGGGTAGATGGGTTACTGCTTGTATCCCTATCACCCCGAGATACTGACGCAGAGCACTTCTTACAGTCGGATGTGCCCACCATCTTAATTGATGGTCATCATCCTCAGTTCAGCCGGGTGGTGGTTGACGACGTGGCCGGTGGTTACATGGCTACGCAACATCTTATTGATCTGGGGCATCGGAAAATCGGTTACGTGAGCGACCTGTTTGAAAATCCCTTCAATTTTGTTTCTAGCCGAGATCGTTATACAGGCTATCGCCAGGCTTTAGATAAAGCCAACATTCCACTTCAACCTGAATATCACCGGCAAGGTGAACACAGCCGGGAGAAAGCGCGGGAATTGACTCATGAATTGCTGGCCTTACCCGATCCGCCAACAGCTATCTTCGCCGCCAGCGATATCCAGGCTATTGGAGTGTTGGAAGCGGCGCGGGATGCTGGTTTGGACGTACCTCAAGACCTGTCAGTCATCGGCTATGATGACATTGAAATTGCTGAATATTTTCACCTAACCACCATCCGTCAACCCCTTTTTGTCTCAGGCATTGAGGGAGTTGAGTTATTGCTCGAATCGATTGCGACGCCACCGCCTACACCTCATCGAGTTGTTCTGCCCATTGAACTCATTACCCGAAATACAACCGCACCACCCAATTGATAAAAACACAACAACTGCATCATAGTGCCGAAACGGCCACAGAAAAGTCAACAAAATAGATTTTAGCTTAGTGTTTTTTTATCCTGGCCTGGAACCGGTTCCAAATACACAAGAATGAGCAATTAATGTCCCAAAAACAACCCCCTACTTTTGATCTTTTAGCCTTTGGCGAAGCTGTCATTGATCTTATTTCTGACCAAACTGTCTCTACCCTGACCGAGGCTGATAGCTACAAACGATTTGTGGGGGGAGAAGTCAGCAATGTGGCCCTTAACATAACCAAATTAAATGGCTCGGCTGCCGTAGTTGCCTGTGTGGGGGACGATGGCTTTGGACACTACATTCATCAGCAACTCGACCTGGCCGGCGTTTCTACCGAGTACCTGCGCCTTACTGCTGAAATGCCTACCACCGTCGTCATCAACGCTCGCCAAACATTGACGCCAGATTTTGTCATTTGTCGAGGGGCAGACGCTTATATTCTGGCCGAAGATGAACATTTAGAAGCAATCAAAAATAGTCGCGTGGTCCATACATCGGCTTTTGCCCTTTCTCGCGATCCGGCCCGAACCACCATTCTTGACGCCCTTAAGATAGCCCGCCAGCAGGGGTGTCTTGTTTCTCTGGATCCCAACTATCATCCTCGCATCTGGCCCGATGTAGCCGACTTGCCCAGTGTATTGCAAGAAGCTTATCAATTTGTGCATATTACCAAGCCGTCACTAGATGATTGCAAACGTATCTTCAAGGCCGAGTTATCGCCAATGGCTTATGTTGAACAATTTCTAAATTGGGGACCGGAGATTGTAGCCCTGACCATGGGGGCGCGGGGGGTTTTGCTGGCCACCGCTGATGCTAACCCGGTCCACATTAAGCCTGGCAATGTTTCTGTTGCCGATGTTACCGGAGCTGGAGATGCCTTTTGGGCCGGTTTATTGGTTGCTCTGCTTGATGGCTATCCTCCCGGCGAGGCAGCTTGTGTAGGCCAGATGGTGGCCGAGGCCAAAATCAATACCGTTGGGCCTGTGCCCCAGTTGCCCGATCAAGCCACCTTGTACCGGCAACTGGAAATTGTAAAACAGAATTCAATCGTACCTGCAGGTCAAGCCTTTACCCCTGATTAACCCTGCGGCCAAGGAAAGGAGGTGATACGCCCCCCTAAAAAAGTCTAGATCAAACCCTAAAGGGTGAGTTTTTGAGCAACTTTAAGTTAAATCTTTTTATCAACCAAATTAAAAACATTATCCAAAGGAGGATATAAAATGAAAAAGAATTTGTGGCTTATCTTGATTACGCTCTTGATCCTGTCTCTTGTAACAGCATGTGGGGGACAAGCAACACCTGCCCCCGAGCAACCGGCGGCTGAAGAACCCGCGGCGGAGCAACCGGCCGCAGCAGAACCGGCCGTAGAAGAAGAAACAATGGCCGAAGAGCCGATGAGCGAAGAGGTGACGGTGGAAGTGTGGTTCCACAGCGGCAAGGGTGAAGAGCGTGAAGTGCTGGATGCCCAGGTAGAAGCCTTCAACGCCATGGGCACCGGCATCACCATTAACGCCGTCCAACTGCCCGAAGGCAGCTACAATGACCAAGTTAATGCCGCCGCCCTCGCCGGCGACTTGCCCTGCCTGCTCGACTTTGACGGCCCCTTCCTCTACAACTACGCCTGGGCAGGATACCTGACGCCTCTTGACGACTATGTGTCCGACGACCTGCGCAATGACTTCCTGCCTTCGATCATTGATCAAGGTACTTACGCCGGTCATCTCTACAGCTTGGGCACCTTTGACTCCGGTCTGGCGCTCTGGGGTAACAAAGAATATCTTGAAAAAGCCGGCGTCCGCATTCCCACCGGCCTCGACGATCCCTGGACCAAAGATGAATTTTTGGATGCCCTGGAAAAACTGCAAGCCCTGGATGAAGTGGATTATGCCATTGACTTCAAAATGAACTACGGCCAGGGTGAGTGGTACACCTACGGCTTCTCCCCCTTCTTGCAATCCTTTGGCGGCGACCTGATTGACCGCAACACCTATCAAAGCGCCGACGGCGTATTGAACGGGCCGGAAGCAGTAGAAGCAATGGAATTCTTCCAGAGCCTGTTTGAACAAGGCTATGCCAATCCCGAACCCGCCGGCGATGATGACTTCTACATCAATAAAAACACGGCGCTGTCCTGGGTCGGTCACTGGATGTGGGGACCCCACAGTGAAAACCTGGGCGATAATCTGGTGCTGATCCCTGCCCCCGACTTCGGAAAAGGCGCTGTGACCGGCATGGGTTCCTGGAACTGGGGCCTCACCTCTTCCTGTCCCAACCCCGATGCCGCCTGGAAGTTCCTGGATTACCTCATCTCCCCCGATGAAATCCTGCATATGACCAACGCCAACGGCGCCGTGCCCGCCCGCAAAAGCGCCATCGCCAAGTCCGACTTGTATGGCGAGGGCGGCTTCTTGAACCTCTTTGTCCAGCAGTTGGAGGGTGGCGTTGCCGTGCCCCGGCCACAAACACCCGCCTATCCCGTCATCACCAACGCCTTTGCTGAGGCCGTTCAGAACATTGTCTCCGGGGCTGATGTCAAAACAGAACTCGATAAAGCCGTTAAAACCATTGACCAGGATATCGAAGATAACCAGGGGTATCCAACACCATAACAATTTACTTAAGCAGAAAAAACCGGGGAATGTGTATTCACACATTCCCCGGTTAATAAAAGGAGGTCAAGGAATGGCTGCACTTGCAACAGATAAAACATTAACTAATTCAAAAGAAAAATTCAAAATAAAGAACGAGACCATCATGGCTTGGGCTTTTTCATTGCCGGCCATTTTGTTGCTGTTCGTTTTTCTGCTTATTCCCTTTTTGATGGCCATTGGGCTGTCTTTTTCGGATCAACGGCTGGTTCCTAACCCCAATCTAGCCACCCAATTTGTTGGTCTGCGCAACTTTGTCCGCATCTTTGCCGATGAAACTTTCTACCGGGCGGTGCTTAATAATTTCCTGTTTGTGATCATTGTGGTGCCGGTGCAAACGGCGCTGGCGCTGCTGCTGGCGATTTTTGTTAACCAAAAGTTGAAAGCGGTCAACGTTTTCCGCACTATCTATTTTAGCCCGGTGGTGGTTACCATGGTGGTGGTGGCGGTCATCTGGACCTTTTTATACAACCCCGGTGAGGGGCTGATCAACAAGTTTGTGGCCACCATTACCTTTGGCTTGTTGGGGCCTTATGACTGGCTCAACAACCCCAACTTGGCTTTTCCAGCCATTATGCTCCTATCCATCTGGCAAGGCGTCGGGTTTCAAATGATCATTTATCTGGCCGGACTGCAAGATATTCCCGTCTATCTTTACGAGGCGGGCCAGATAGATGGCGCCAATAAATTTCAGCAATTTCTGCACATCACTTTCCCTATGCTGCGCAATACCACCATCTTTGTGGTGCTGGCCACCACTATTCTGGCCTTCAGACTGTTTACCCAAGTTTGGGTCATGCAAGGTCCCAGTGGACACCCCCAGGGATCAACCATTACCATGATTGTTTATGCCGTTAACCAGGGTTTTAAACAAGGCAAAATTGGCTATGCTTCGGCAATTACCGTTGTCTTTTTTATTATTGTGCTGCTGGTTTCAATTTTACAACGCGTTTTCATACGTGAAGAGAGGACGGTGAATTAATATGAGTGCTACGTCTATGCAGCATCCCGAAATTACAGCATCCCCCTATTCCACAGGCTATAAAATTCGCCAAGGAGTCCGGGTGGGTTTTAACTACCTGCTTATGACGCTGTTGAGTATTTTTTTTCTGTTCCCTATCGTCTTCATGTTGGTTTCCTCCATCAAAAACAACGAAACCCAGGTTTTAATGGATATGAGTACCTTATATGCGTTTGTGCCGCGGGGAGAAATTGGGGCACAAAACTATTACGACGTTTTTGCCCAGATGCCCTTTGAACGGTTTATGTTCAACTCGGTTTTTATTGTGGGCATGATGGTGATCTTTGGCTTGATGATCAATAGCCTGATTGCTTATGCGCTGGCCCGACTAAGATTCAAAGGACGGGCCTTGCTGCTGGCTATTGTCATCGCCCTGATTATAATTCCCCTTGAGGCGGTGGCGGTGCCGCTGTTACTGCTGGTCAACCGCTTCGGCTGGTTGGAAAGTTACCATGTGCAAATCATCCCCTTTATGGCCGATGCCTTGTCCATTTTTCTCTTTTATCAATTTTTCATCGGTTTACCCAGGGAATTAGAAGAAGCAGCCCTGGTAGATGGGGCCAGTCTCTTCCGCATTTACTGGAACATCATCCTGCCGCTCTCGCGTCCGGTTTTTGCCACCGTTGCCATTCTCCAGTTTTTGACTCACTGGGGCGACTTTCTGTGGCCGCTCATGGTCACTCGCGGCGAAGAATATCGCCCGCTGCCGGTGGCCATGCAACAATTTTTTAGCCAGGACCCCAAAGTGTGGGGCGATATTATGGCCTTTGCCGCCATGATTACCATCCCGGTGCTCATTGTCTTCTTGCTCTTTCAGAAATGGTTTGTGCAGAGTGTGGCTACAACCGGCGTAAAAGGATAGCCACGTTCATGGCCTTACAATTACCCGACCAATGGGGATGGGGTTTGGGGCTGGCCCGAGGATCGGATGAGGCATGGTATTTTATGGCCTCGCGTCACTTTTTACCCAACAGAGATTTCAGCGGCACGTTAGCCAATCCCATGCCGGTGACCGTAGATGACCATGGAAATTTGTCGGTTAATCGGCCGGCCTTTTTATGATGATGGCCAACTTTCCCATTAATTCCACCCCCTGGCACCGGGCATTTCTGACCTCCCCCCGAAAACATATTCTGATGATTACTAATCACGGTATCCACCAGTGGCAGGTCGTTCCCGGATTGCCGGATACGGGCGGCCAAAATGTCTTTGTCAATCAATTTACCGCGGCATTGGCTAAACTTGGTTTTAAAATCACAATTGCCAATCGAGGGGGGTATGTTCATCCGCTCACAGGCGAATGGCAGCGGGGATTGCGCTACAAAGATGAATACCAACGCATTGTGTATCTGGAAGACGGCAAAAAGGAATTTGTGCGCAAAGAGGAGATGACCGAGCAGATACCCCAACTGGTTGAGTCTCTTAAAAATTTTCTGGATGCGGGAGAAACAGACGTTAACTTGGTAATATCCCACTATTGGGATGCAGCCAGGATTGGGATACTGTATAACCAACCCCGCCCGGAGCGAGCCAGGCACGTATGGATACCCCATTCGCTGGGTACTATCAAAAAACGTAATATGCCAACCAACCAGTGGGCCAACCTTCGGCTTGATGAACGAATCTCCATTGAACTAGAGTTAATGGCCCAATTGGATGGCGTTGCTGCCACCTCCTCTACCATCCGGCAATCACTGGCTGATGACTACGGTTACACCGGTCCCAATCTATTTCTACCGCCGTGCATTGACACCGGCCGTTACCATCCCCGTCAAATTACGGCTGATAATCCCATTTGGGAATTTCTTAGCCAACATTCTGGACTATCGCCAGAAGAAATCCGGCGTTGCAAAATTGTCACCGAAATCAGCCGAACAGATACTACCAAGCGCAAAAATGTATTGATAGAAGCATTTGCCAGAGTTTATCAAAAGATACCTAATAGTCTGCTGGTGATCTCCATTGACGATAACCAGGCAGAGCTGGCCGGAGAGCTAAAAAGTTTGATGGAGGGACATAATCTAGAATCCCACGTCGCCGTAGTCGGTTCCGTTTGGGATCTTCTGCCAACTCTCTACGCCGTGACAGACATTTATTGCACCCCCTCCGTGATGGAAGGTTTTGGCATGTCGGCCCAAGAAGCGGCGGCTACCGGCGTACCGGTTGTAGCCAGTCACCTGGTCCCCTTTGCAGTGGAATATTTGTTGGGAACAGAGATCAAACAGGTACAGCCCTATGGTAAACAGCGCCATCTATTGCAGCAAGGACGAGGAGCCATTGTGGCGCAAGCGGATGATGTGGATGGGTTTGCTCACGTTTTGCGCATGCTTCTTTCAGATGATGCCCTGCGTCGGCGGATGGGGGAAAATGCCTATAACATTACCATTCCTTATTTTACCTGGGAGAGTATGACGAGAATGTTCATAGAAAACTTGGGGGTAGAGGTAGGATAATTTTGAAGTCTAAGATAAACCGACAACGTGTTGATGAGACCCTCAATGGCGAGGGTCTCCAAAACGAGGGCCTCGCTATTGAGGCCCTTGAATTTGAAAGTCTTAAAAAAATTCTACAGGCAGAGAATATTGAAGAACTCTCCTTGGCCCAACTGGCCCAACTTTTTCAGGAAGAAAAGGGGATGGGAGATTTTATTCCAGATGGCGTTTGTCAGATTGACCCCAGAAACGGCGAACGGATCATCTATAATTCGGCTCGCGCGCGCCGCCCTCACGATAACCGCCCGGCGAATTCAACTTTGACCCTGCCGGAAAAAGAGTGTCTCGTTTGTCAGGGTAAAACAACCGGCGTTGTAGATGTAGCCAAGCTCAGTGAAGGCTTTACGTTTATTAACAAGAATCTCTTCCCCATTCTGTATCCTCGGCAGGGATGGAGAACAGACACCCCTGTCTTTCCAGGAGAGAATAAGGTGGAGACTGAGGGTATCCCGGCGTATGGTTTTCATTTTTTGCAGTGGACATCCTCGTTACATAACAGGGATTGGCACAATATGCCGCTGGCGGATCGAGTAGTGGTGATGCAACGATTGGCTGCGCTGGAAAAGAAGTTACTGACCGGCGCCACCAGGGAGATGCCTCCTCCCCAATTAAGGGATGGTCAAGAAGATTGGCGTGGCTTCGTGTCAATCATCAAAAACTATGGCCGTCTGGTTGGTGGCTCTCTTATTCACGGCCATCAGCAGATTGGGTTCAGTAATATTATGCCCAGGCGCTTCCGCGATAATTGGCGTTTTGAGCAGGAACGGGGCGAACCTTTCGCCATGTATCTGCTGCGCAAAAACCCACCTGAGCTTTTGCTGCGAGATTACGGCCCGGCCGTACTCTTGGTGCCGTACTTTATGCGGCGCCCCTTTGATATGATGCTGCTCTTGAAAGACGGCCACAAACGCTATCTGCATGAGTTAACCGAAGCCGAACTAACGGCCGTGGCTGATGGGTGGCACGACGCCATCCGAGTTATCTTGGCGATGATGCCCAAGCTGGGCCGAGAAACAGCCTACAATGTTACTACCAATAGCGGGCCTGGAGCTGGCTTGTATTTTGAATTTTTACCTTATACCCAGGAAATCGGCGGATTTGAGCACCTGGGCCTTTTTGTATGTCAGGCAAATCCCAAAAACATTTCTATTCAGATACGCCAGTTTTTAGAGCAGTCACCTGGTATGCCGTTGAATAAGATATTATGATTTTTGCAGATACCGATGTAAAATATATCTCCTTCGTGGGTAGGTGTGGCTATTTTAGGGACAATCCTTATCCTCAAAAAGGAAACTTCTATGCATATCGGTTTCTTGAATCCTCAGGGCAATTTTGACCCCAAAGACAGTTACTGGACCGAACATCCTGATTTTGGCGGGCAATTGGTTTATGTAAAAGAAGTGACCCTGGCCATGGCCGCCCAGGGCCACCGGGTAGACATTATCACCCGCCAAATCATTGACGATGATTGGCCGGAATTTGCCGCGCCTCTGGACAGCTATCCCGGCTACAACAACGTGCGGATTGTGCGCATTCCGTGCGGCCCGCCACAATTTTTACCCAAAGAAGCATTGTGGCCCTATTTAGGCTCAGCCTGGACGCCCGGTATCCTTAATTTTTACCGGGCCGAACAGGATTTGCCGGATTGTTTTACCGCTCACTATGGCGATGGCGGTTTGGCCGGAGCCATTTTAAAAGAAAAAACAGGTTTACCCTTTACCTTCACCGGCCATTCGCTGGGCGCGCAGAAGATGGACAAGCTCCAGGTCAGGCCGGACAACCTGGCCAAGATTGACCGGCGTTTTCACTTTAAAGAACGCATTATGGCCGAACGCCTGGCCATGAACTATGCGGCCCGGATCATCACCAGCACCCGCCAAGAGCAAGTTGAGCAATACACCCACCCGGCTTATCGAGGAGCGGTTGATCCCACGGGTATTGATCAGAACCGGTTTGCCATCATCCCGCCCGGCGTCAACCGGCGCATTTTTTCGCCGGAATCTGCCGCAGTGGATTCCCTGGTAAAAAAACGCCTGGAAACCGCTCTGGCGCGTGACATCTCCGAAGACCGGCGCCACTTGCCGCTGATTTTGTGCTCCAGTCGTCTGGACCAAAAAAAGAATCACCTGGGCCTGGTGCAGGCTTTTATTCAAAATTCTGAGCTACAGGCTATGGCTAATTTAGCCATTGTGATCCGGGGAGCAGAAAATCCACTCCAACAACGGGCAACGTTTAGCGGCGAAGAGCGGGCCATTTTGGATGAAATTGCCCGTTTGCTCAACCAATACAAACTATGGTCTGCCGTCACCTCCTTCTCGCTCGACAATCAGGCCGAACTGGCCGCGGCTTACCGCCTGGCTGCCCGGCGACACTCTGTTTTTGCTCTCACGGCCCATTACGAACCCTTTGGCCTGGCTCCCCTGGAAGCGATGAGTTGCGGCCTGCCCGCCGTGGTCACCCGCAATGGTGGCCCCAGCGAGAGTTTATACGATCACCAAACCAAAATCAGGTATGGCGTTTTGGTAGACCCGGCTGCTCCTGCGGATATTGCGGAGGGGCTTTTGGCGATCCTCTCGTCTGCCGAAAGTTGGCAATATTATCACCAGGCGGGCATGGAACGAGTTGTCAGCCGCTACACCTGGGATCGCACGGCTGAGGGGTATCTGGAGGTGCTGAAACAGGCTTTGGCTCAAAAAACTCCCCTTCCGGTTGCATCCCGCCAGGCCACCCTGTCTATTCCGGCTTATTTCAGCCAACCCAATCCTGAAAATCAAATTAAACCGACCGAGTTAGCCACACTTTATTTCACCCGGTAGGTTACGTTCAACCGTCTCACGTAAGGGGGAAAATATGTCTATCTCCAACCCAGATATTGAGGTTATGGCTATTGGCGAAACGCTCATTGACTTCATCTCTACCGAACCGGTGGAAAGATTGCGAGATGCCTCAACTTTTCGCCGTTACCTGGGCGGATCGCCCACAAATATTGCGGTTAACGTGGCCAAACTGGGGGGACGGGCCGCAATTATTTCTAAAACAGGGATTGGCGCGTTTGGCCAATTTTTGAAAGGGGAGTTACAGGCCCACGGGGTCAATACGGATTACATGATCATGGACCATCGAGTCCATACCACTTTTGTCTTTGTGTCGCAAACCAGCGGCACGCCTGAGTTTGAACCTTCGCGGAATGGCGACTACAAATTGGCCGCTGCCGAGGTGTCGGCGGAAGCGATTGACCGGGCCAGGGTGGTGCATGCCTCTACCTGGCCGCTCTCACGCCAACCAAGTCGCTCGGCGGTAGAAAAGGCTTTCAAATTGGCTTATGAGCAGGGCAAGATTGTGTCGCTTGACCCTAACTACACCCCCATTGTTTGGCCCGACTATCAGGAGGCGCAAAAGGTGCTGGCCCAAATGTATCGTTACGTCACCATCACCAAAGCTTCGCTGGACGACGCGCAACGTTTATTTGGCCCAAACAATAAACCGGAAGCATATATTGAAAGGCTGCATGCCCTGGGGCCGCGAACGGTTGTATTTACGATGGGCAAAGAAGGCTCGCTCATCTCTCAAGATGGCCGTCTATTAGGCCATCTACCTGCCCGCGCTATCAAGGTGGTTGACGCCACCGGCGCCGGCGATGCTTTTTGGGCCGGTTTTTTAGTAGCTATGCTGGATGGACATCCCCCGGAGAAGTGTCTCCTGTTTGCCCGCGAAATTGTAGAAATGAAATTAACAACCGTTGGCGCGCTGCCCAACGCCATTGACCGCCACAAGATTTATGCCCGGCTGCCGGAACCTTCCACCGAGATGAGGCCGCCGCCAACCTGGCCCCGGTGACTCCTTAGCCGTTTTTACCCTCGCCGCCCGGTTTATACCATCCTCCCCGCTACGTTACAGCAACTTCAATGCTCTGGCCACGGCCACGGCCTGCGTTCGAGAGGAAACATCGAGTTTGCGGTAAATGTTGTTAACGTGGGTCTTCACGGTACTGACCGCCACCACCAATTCAGCGGCAATTTCGCGGTTTGACAGACCGGCGGCAATCAAACGCAGCACTTCCAGTTCGCGCTCGCTCAATGGCTCAATGAGAGCAAAGGAACTGAAAGGCGGGGAGGCGGGTGGAAGTTCTCTCTCTCCTGTAGGCCCGGCAATGCCCCCCTGCGCTTCTGCGGCAAAAGCAGATAACAACGCTTCTACGTAATTCACCATTATGCCCCGGGCCGCAGCCTGGCCCAATAGGGCCGCTATCGGTTGGCCTTCATCAATAAAAATACGGATATAGCCTTCCGGCTCGGCCATAAGCAGGGCCTGCTCTAAAGCAGCAAGCGCCTGGTCAGAATGACCCTGAGCCTGGTAGGCCCTTGCTTTGAGAATAAGAATCTCCAATACATACCACACCCACTCGGCTGCATCGGCTGCCTTTTGCAAAGGTTCCAGCACGGCCAGGGCATCATCGGGGCGACCCTGAGCCAAAAATAGCCGGGCCAGAACAATGTACTCCAAAGCCCGCAGGAAGGGCGAAAACTCGCCGGCTGCAATTTCCAACTCCCGCATATTGACTACTTTGGTCAGGTTGCGTTCTTTGGCCCACCGCCGGGCGGATTCAAGGTTCCCCTGCGCCACCCACAAACGGGCCTGGTACGACGCCACCATCTGATCATCAATCTCCATAGCATCAAACTTTGCGGCCAGTTGCCGGGCTTGTTGAATAGCCTCGTCCGCCCCGGACGAGTCGTTCTGCATCTGTTTGACCAGGGCCAAAACAATATAACCTTGCAGGCAACCAACTTCCGACCAGCGCCGGGTCAACTCGATACCGGCGGTCAATTGGCGGGCCGCCTCCGCCAGATCATTCCATTCCGCCGCTAACCAGCCCAGGCCAAAAAGGGCCACGCCGGCCACAGGTCGCAGGCGGCCCCGGTTGTCTGTGGTCAGGACCAGGGCCTTTTCAAGCAGCCGCTTTGATTCTTGCAGGCGTCCTTTAACCATGGCCAATTGGGCCAACCGGGCTTGAGCCAGCCCGCTGACAATCATATTGCCGGTTTGTTGGCCTATCCGGGCCACTTCGGCAAAGGCCTGGGTTGCCGCCGGGATGTCGCCGGCCCACAGGTAAACCAGGCCCACACTGGCCGCCACAATGCCCCGCATAAATAAACTATTCTCCGGCAAAAGGGCCAGGGCCTGCTGCGACAGCTCAAGCGTGTAACGCGTATCTCCTCTGATAGCCGCCAGCCAAACCCGAAAGGCCAATACCTCCGCCGCAACCGAGTCTGCGGTTGGCGCAATTTGCGCGGTTTGCAAGCGGACCTCGGCCGCTTCAATAGGGCTTCCGTTCAAGGATAAAGTCCAGGCGTGATAAACGCAGAGAAGCGGATTGGCCCGCACCACTTCATCGGGCAGCGCCTCAATCCAACCCTGTAATGTGGCTACCTCGCTCCACATCAAGGTAAGGTCGGCGGCCTGTTCAACGAGGCCGGCGGCCCGGTCAAAATCCTGGGCGCTCAAAGCATGCTCAATGGCGCCGTCCGGCAAGCCCTCCTGCTCGTACCAGGCGCTGGCCCGGCGGTGCAGATCGGCAATTTGGCGGGGGAAGTCCCGGCGCAGGTGGCTGCGCAAAAAGTCGGCAAAGAGGCGATGGTAGCGATACCATTGCCGCCGGTCGTCAAGCGGAATCAGGAACAGGTTGGCATGCTCCAACTGGGTCAAGATGGCCTCGCTGTCGCTGCGCCCGGTGACGGCATTGCATAATTGCGCGGTCAGGTGATCCAAAATGGCCGTCTGGCACAAAAAATCGTGGAATTCGGGGGGTTGCTGGGCCATCACTTCTTCGGCCAGGTAGTCAATAATGTGATGGTGGCTGCCACTGAAAGCTTTAACAAAATCAGGGATAGACCTGGGGGCGCGTCCCCGGATTGAGAGCGCCGCCAGTTGCAGCCCGGCAATCCAACCCTCGGTGCGGGCTTCCAACGCCGCCACATCCTGGGGGGTGAGATTTAATTCCATGGCCTGGTTGAGAAACATCACTGCTTCCTCCTGGGTGAAACGCAGATCGGCTTCGCGGAGTTCGGTGAGTTGATGGCGCGTGCGTAGGCGGGGCAACGGCAGGGGTGGGTCGGCGCGGCCGGCAATGACCAAGTGCATCTGCGGGGGCAGGTGATCGAGCAAAAAGGTCAGCGCCTCGTGAATGGCTGGCTGCTCGATAACGTGATAGTCGTCCAGCACCAAAATAAAATCGGCCGGCACAGCCGCAATATCATTAATCAGCATTGTGAGAATGCTTTTTGGGGGCGAAGGCTGGGGCGACTGCAACACAGCCACGGTATCCGCGCCAACATCCGGCTGCACTGTTTCCAGGGCCGCAATCAGGTATAGCAAAAAACGCACCGGGTCGTTGTCGTCACGATCAAGCGTTAGCCAGGCGGCAGGCAGCGTGGTTTGCCGGAGCCAATGGCTCAACAGGGTGGTTTTACCAAAACCGGCCGGCGCAGAGACGAGGGCAACGCCCGGCTGGCCCGACAAACCCCGGTTGAGACGCGCCAACAGCCGGAGGCGAGGCACCAGTTCAGGACGGGGGGGAGGAATATAAAGTTTGGTGGTCAAAATTTGGGTAGACATAATTCAGGCAACCTTAACCAGGGATGTTTGGAAATAAATAGGTTTTCATCTCTAACCCGCCTTCCAAAAATATCTGCCTCATTGGGAAATCAGGAGGGTAAGGCAAAATTAGCGTAGTTTTAGTATACCCCTGAATCGTCAAATAAATCAAAATGAGCTATAGGCGAGGGTCTGGACCAATTTTGGGGTCATAGGGCAGAAACCGCACCCTATCCCTGCTGAAAATTGGCAAAATTCAGCAACTCCGATTACAATCGTTCCACATCATCCAACAAAGATAAGATTTTGGAGCAGGAGAAAGTGATGAATCGTGAGTTACTTTATCAGCGTTTGCATAAAGTGCGCGCCAGGATGCAAGACCTCGGCCTTGAGGCGATGTTCCTATCACCCTCGGCCAACCTGGAGTATTTGTTGGGGGAACGGCGGCGCAAACCCACCTTTGCCCACCTGCTATGGACCAACGGCTGGGTGATGGGCGCCTGGATCACCCTGGAACATGAGCCGTTTTTTACGGCACCGCGAATGGCAGCCGACTATGAGTTGCAGAATGAAGCGGGCTGGCCGGTTCGGGTGCTGGAAGATGACGGGCATTCAACGACGTTTCTGAAACAAATTGCCGCCGACCTGGGGCTGGCGGGTAAACGGGTGGCGATTGAGGATCGGGCCTGGAGCCAATTTCTGATTGACCTTCTCCGGGCAGCGCCCACCATAGAGCCTACTGTCGCATCCGAGGTAATGGCCCCTATCCGGGCCATCAAAGGGCCGGAAGAGTTGGCCATGCTACAGAAAGCAGCCGAGATCACGGATCAAGTTTTTGGCCAGGTGGTCCAGCGGATGCGGCTGGGTGATAACGAAGCGGATGTGGCCGCCGAGTTGGACCATCAGATCCGGCAATTGGGCGCAGAGCCGTCTATGACCACGGCCGTATTGGGCTGGGGCCAGGATTTTCCCCGCCAGGCCCTGGACCGCGATTATCTGACCAAAGACCCCTTTACCCCGGGCACCGTGGTTGACTTTGACTTTGGCGCAATCTACCAGGGCTATTGTACCGACTTTGGCCGGGTGGTTTACTTTGGGGAGCCTACGCCAGAGTACCTGTCGGCCTACCGGGCGGTGGTTGAGGCCGAGGAGTCGGCCATTGCCGCCATGCGCGGCGGGGCCATTACGGCCGAGGCGTTGTATGTTCTGGCCTTGCAGATTGTGGAGGAGGCGGGGTTTGGGGCCTACAGTCCTGATCGGCTGGGGCATGGCATTGGCATGGATATTCACGAGCCGCCGTTTTTAGACAAGGGCATCCCCGACGTTCTGGAAGCAGGGATGGTGTTTACCGTGGAGCCCCAGATTATCAAAGGCCCGCTGCTGGTCCGGATTGAGGATCTGGTGGTGGTAGGCGAACGCGGCAGCAAACAATTGACCCATTTCAGCAAAGAGCCGTTGGTGATCAATTGAGGGAAAAGTGAACCCAGAGACCATAGCCATTCAAGTAGAAAATCTGCACAAATCTTTCGGCGAGATCAAGGCCGTGCAAGGCGTCAGTTTTAAGGTTCAGCCGGGCGAAATCTTTGGCCTGCTTGGCCCCAACGGCGCGGGCAAAACCACCACCATTTCCATGCTGGCCACGTTGTTACGTCCTGATGACGGCGACGCCTGGGTGATGGGCCATTCCCTCCGGCGCGACCCAATGGCCATCAAATCCGTGCTGGGAGTAGTGCCGCAAGAGATTGCCCTATACGAAGACCTTTCGGCCCGGGAGAACCTGACCTTTTGGGGCAAGATGTACGGCCTGCGCGGGGCCGGCGCAAGCCGGCGGGTCAACGAAGTGTTGGCCCTCATTGGCTTGAGCGACCGGGCCAATGGGCGGGTGGGCACATTCTCCGGGGGCATGAAACGCCGGGTCAATATCGGCGTGGCCCTGCTGCATAAGCCCCAGGTTATTTACATGGACGAGCCGACCGT
>JAFGDY010000178.1 GCA_016931895.1 Anaerolineae bacterium | reverse complement strand
TTCGTTCTTTGTCTTCGGGATGGATGGCCTGGGCAAATGAAGTGGGGTCGGCATAAAGGCTTGCGCACGTGCGGCCCCATATTTCCTCATAAGCCGGGTTCACATAAAGCACTTCCAGGGTTTGGGTATCCCGCAGCCAGACCGCCTGGCGCATGGCCCCGGTGATTTGGCGCATTCTGGCTTCGCTGGCGCGCAGAGCGGTGGTGCGCTCAACCACGTGCGTTTCCAGGTTACGAATCAGGTCGCCCAACTGCGCCGCCAGCTTGTTGAATGCATCGGTTAAAAAGCCAATCTCATCGGCGTACCGCACCGTCACGTTAACCGCGTACTCGCCCGCTTCTAAACGCCGGACGCCGCGCAGCAAGGCATTGAGCGGCATAACCAGGTTTGCGTGAAAAAACAGGGGGAAACCAAGCAGAATAGCCACGCTGCTGGCAAGGATCAGGCCGGCTAACGGGACAAACAGTTGGTGGAGTTGGCGGCGAAAGGCCAGGTAGTAGTCGAACACTACCCCCTGCGGTCCGGTGGTAAGGGGCAGGCCGGCAAAATCTACTTGTTGGGGCAGCAAACGTTCAAGCCCTGGTTGGGCAGGGTTGCCCATGCCCGGCACCGCGCCCACCAGCCAAATATCGTCTTCGGGATCGCTGTCCGGCCGGAAGGTCAGAAAGGGGGGAATATCGTTATAACTTACCTGGAATGTGCCGTCGCGGTGCAAAATCAGTTGAAAGGTGTAGGTGGTTTGCTGCGCCCGGAATGCCGGAACCCGATCCCAGGTAATGATCAATCTGTCGGCGTCACGCCGGGCATATACCCCGCCCTCTCCGGCCTGGGGAATCAGGTCGAGGTACAGGGGAAAGATGGCCGGCGACACCCCATAATGGTATTGGATGGTGCGATGGTCCACCGGCCGGCCCAGGCCAACCACGCCATCGTTCATCACGTACACCTGGCGGTAGGTTTGCCCGTAAAAAGGAAAGGTAAAGTCCAGGGCCACGCTATCAGTTTCCGCCAGCGCATCGGCCAACCCCAAATTGCTTCCCAACTCGCTTTCAAATTGAAAGGGGGCGACGGTTACGGTGTAGCCGCCGCTGTTGTTGGGGCTAAAGTTCAGGGTTTGTCCCTGGGGTGAGGCAACGGAATAGTTGCTGACGTAGGTGGGCATAATATTCCAACTCACCAAGCCCAGCACGACTAGCACGGTCACCAGAGCTGCCCCCACCAGTTTGACCATAAACGTGGTTCGCTCCGGGAGCGAATTCAGGTAGGCAATGGCAAAAAGAAACAGGGTAAAGAGAAGCACCACCGACAGGCTGGCGTGATAAAGACCGGCCGAAATAAGCCGGTAGCTGCGCAGCAGGTTAGCCAGGCTCATCCCCACCGGCAGCAGGTAAACCAGAACAAAAGCGCGGGCCGCCCTGGCGTTTTGTCCCTGGGGTTGCCACAGGTGAGCCAGACCAAATAGGTCGCGCCCGCCCGCGCCTGGCCCGGGGTTTGCCTGTTCTTGCCTGGAAGCGTATACGGCCTGGCGGACAAAGACAACGGGCACCCACAGGAACCCCAAGACCAGGGCGTAATCGGCCCACTCAGGGCGAAAGAAGACCAGGCCCTGGCGCAACGCGGCAAAGCGGTAAAGGGCGAACCCGGCTTCGGCCAGGGTGTAGAGGGCGCTCAACCCCAGGGCCAGGCGCGCTTCCCATTTTCGGTGGGGGGGCAGGTGGGGAAAGTGATAGGCAAACTGCAATAACAGGAGCAGGATCAGCCCGACGGTTGCGTTCTCCAGATAAACCACCTGGAGTCGCCAGGCCGGCAGCAAGGCTGTTTCAAAGAACAACAGCAGGATAAAAACGGTGGTGGCCGCAAAAAAGCCAAGTAAAAAACGGGCATGCGCTGTTTTGCCCAGGCGTTGTTGGGATAGAGTGTGATAGACAAAAAAACCAAAAATAGCCAAAACCAGGATAATTTGGGTTAAATAGCTGACGGCGGCGGGCGTTAGATACATATTGGTTCCTTAATTTACCCTTGTCTGTTGGGTTGGGGGCGTTCTGGCGCGCCCTGTTATTCCAAACGCATTTTGAAATTTCCGTAGCTGGCGCATGCCTATACGTCAGCGGACGACATAGGGATACCGTCTTACAGAAATTTTAACGTACGTTTAGTATACTTGTTACTTCAATAATATGCAGAATTGGGTGGTGGTTAAATAGTAAGTGATGGCATGTCATCCATTCGCTACGCTCAAGACAGGTTTCGAGGAACGAAGTGATGAGAAATCTCCTTGAGATGTTTGTTTTAAGCAGAGTCTGAGGAGATTTCTCGCTCCTATTGTCGCTTGAAATGACATGCTGAAAATCCTCATCACTTACCACTTTACCACTACTCAGAATTGCTGACCAGTCAAAACTGGCCGCAAAAAGGGCAGCGCACAAAGCCACCAGGGGGTTAATGATGTGGGCGGTCCGGTTGGATCAAGGCCAGGATTTGTTCATATTTAAAATCACCGGCCAAATTCGCCAGTTCATCGGCGACAGGGGCGGCGTGATGGCGAATTTCCTCGATCACCCGGCCAATTGTCTCCATATCAAGCCGGGTAATCGCTTCTTCCAGCTTAACCCGTAACTCAACCGGCAAAATCTGGATTGCGGTTTTTAAGTTTTGCGCCTCAACCGGCCGGCCCACTTCTTCTGTTTCCTCGTAAACAAAACGTACATCCAAATGTTTAGCCAGCATGTCAAAAATCTCCCCTACCTGGAACGGTTTATTCACAAAATCGTCGCATCCTTCCGCCAACATTGTCGTCCGGTCTTCGTCAAAGGCGCTGGCCGTCAGGGCAATGATAATGGTCTTTTGCCCCTGGGGAGTGGCCTTGATACGCCGGGTGGTTTCGTGACCGTCCAACACCGGCATGCGCATATCCATCCAGATCAGGTGCGGCTGCCACGTTTCCCAAATTTCAAGGGCTTCCTGGCCGTTCACGGCTTCACGCAGGTCAAAGCCCCGCTTGCCGGTTGGATCGGCCAGCGGTTGCAGCAGTTTGATCAATACTTCCCGGTTTGTCTCTTGATCTTCAACTATCAGCAGCCGGTAAGGCCCGCCATCCGCAGCCCGTTGCCCCGGCTCCAAACCACCCGCCCGGCGGCCGGGTTGCAGGCCAGGTACTTCGGCCGCCGTCACCACTGCCACCGGAATATCAAATTGAAAGCGACTGCCCCGGCCCACTTTACTGCTCGCCGTGAGTTCACCCCCCATCGCCCGCACAAATTCGCGGCTAATGGGCAGGCCCAGGCCGGTGCCCTGCCTGGCCTGCTGTCCGCCGGCGGCTTGCACAAAAGCCTCAAAAATAGCCTCCAGTTCGCCCGGCGCAATGCCAATGCCGGTGTCTTCAACTTCAAAGTGGATCAGGAACAGGGATTGGGAATTAGGAATCAGGGTTTCCTGATGCCTTCCTGATCCCTGATCCCCTCCTCTCACCCGTAACGTCACCTGTCCCTGTTGCGTAAACTTGACCGCGTTGCTCAACAAGTTGATGAGTATTTGTCGCAGCTTGCTCTGGTCGGCCCGGATGTATTGCGGCACGTTGGGGGCGCGGTCAAAGACCAGGGCCAGTCCTTTGGCGGCCAGGCGAGATTGGAACATTTCTTGCAGGCCCAAGAGCAGGTAATTCAGGTCAAAGTTCTCCGGGTGAAGTTCTAACCGCCCCGCTTCGATTTTGGACAGGTCCAGCACTGCATTGATCAGGGCCAGCAGGTGTTCGCCGCTCCGGCCAATTGTCTGTAGATTCTTCCGCTGGTCGGGGGTAAGTTGGGGGTCGCGGGCCAGCAGTTGGGCAAAGCCCAAAATGGCGTTGAGGGGGGTGCGCAGTTCGTGGCTCATGTTGGCCAAAAACGCGCTTTTGGCCCGGTTAGCGGCTTCGGCGGCATC
>JAFGDY010000177.1 GCA_016931895.1 Anaerolineae bacterium | reverse complement strand
GTTTGTTGGGCCAGCGCGGCCACCTGGGCCGGGCTGCGGGGGCCAAAATTTACCTGGCTGCCGTCGGCCAAAATAACATCCACCTCGCGGATGTGGTCAACCAACATCCCGTACTTAACCGAGTGCATCCCGGTTGAGTTATTGCCGGCCACTCCGCCCAGCGTGGCCATGGGGGTTGAGCCGGGGTCCGGGCCAACCATTAACTGATACGGGCGGAGGGCCGTATTCAGGCTGCCCAAAACCATTCCGGCTTCGGCTTTGGCCCAACGTTCGGCGGGGTTGATCTCCAGGAGACGGTCTACATGGCGAGAGTGGTCAATGATCAAGCCGGGGCCAATGGCCTGGCCGGAAACGCTGGTTCCGGCCCCGCGAGGCACCACCGAAACCTGATAGCGGTGGGCCAGTTCGATAGCCGCGGCCACGTCATCTACATCACGGGGAATGACCACGCCTGCCGGGACCACCCGGTAGCAGGAGGCATCGGTGCTGTAGAGCTGGCGGGTGAGGGCGTCAAACCTGACCTCGCCCCTGAGCCTTTTTTTTAAAGTGAACAGCAGTTCTTGAATGTGTTTGGATGTTTGCATATCTGACCAACGACGAACGACGAATGACGAACGACGAAGGATGAACGACCAGATTTTGTCATTCGTCCTTCGTCAATGACTATCGAGTTATTGAGTTTGACCGGCGCGTAGAATAACTTTTTAAATAAATTTGCGCCGGATACGATTTAAAAATATCCAAGTTACAAAAGGTTCTCTACCGATTATGCTTAATTCAACAGCAAGGCGCAAATATAGCCCCCCTTGTTATGCAAAAGAGTGTTAATTCAGAGGGCAGGCTTAATTAATTTGCCGGTTTTGTTGAACTTAGTACAGCATTGCGCAAGTGTGTTCCGGGTTTTCTCGTTCCCAAACTAAGTTTGGGAACGAGAAAGCCCGCGTTGTTACCCGGAACAAGTTTATGCAACGGTGTACTTAGATCAAACAAAATTTTTGGCCCATATACAGTGGTTATAAGGCCGTTTTTTGGCCTCAAAACTACTACATATAGATTAATTCTAAATACCAGCGTTTTAAATTGCTATGAAAAGTTGAATGTTTTGTTCGATCCGCATATAATATGGGCACTTTATCTATAAAAACAAAGTGAGGGTTCACGATGCGCCGATATTTGCCCGCCTACCACTTTTTCGGGTTTCTTCGTGTGTTTGTCACTACCGCGCTGCTGGCGACGCTGGCCGGCCTGGCAGCGCCGGCTCCGGTGGCTCACGCCGCTGTTTTTGACGTTGACCGCCTTGATGATAACGCTGCCGCTTCCGCCTGCACGGCCGCGCCCAATGATTGCAGCCTGCGCGGCGCTATTACAGCCGCTAATACCAATCCCGGCTTGGACACCATCAATATCCCCGCCAACGTTTATACGCTGGCAATTGCCGGCGCCGGCGAAAATGCCAACGCTACCGGCGACCTGGACATCCTGGCCGCCGGCGGGGATCTGATCATCGCCGGAGCGGGCGCGGCCGGCGCTATCATTGACGGCGGCGGCATAGACCGCGTATTTCACCTTGACCCTGCCGGAGCCGGCGGTATCACCGTTAGTATCTCCGGCGTAACCATTCGGAACGGCGTTGCCGCCGGCGAGAATGGCGGCGGCGTTTACAACAACGGCGACACGCTGAACTTGAGCGACGTTATCGTCACCCTCAACACGAGCACCGTCACTGTTGGTGGAGGCACAGGCGGCGGCGTTTACAACGCGGCGGGCGGCCAGGTCAATATCTCCAACTGCACTTTCAACCAAAACGCGGCAGTTGGCGGTATATTTGATGCGCCGGCCGGCGGCGGCCTGGCCAGCTACGGCAATGTGTCCGTTACCAACAGCACGTTTTCCAACAATACGTGCGCCAACGGCTTTGGCGGCGGCGGGTTGTATGCCGTTGATGGCACGGTTAATGTAAGCGGCAGTACCTTTACCGGCAACAGCGGCTATGAAGGCGGCGGCATTGCCACCCGGCAGGATGCCGGAATTCCCACCCTCAACGTAAACAACAGCACCTTTTCCGGCAATCGGGCCACCGGCGATGTTGGGAGCGGCGGCGGCATCAGCAGCAACGGCGTGCTGAATATCACCGGCAGCACTTTTGCCAACAACGCCGCAACCGGAGTCAATAGTTTGGGCGGCGGCGGTCTCTATCACATCAATGACGCCGCCGCTATTGCCAACAGCACTTTCTCCGGCAACAGTTCTATCACCGACGGCGGCGGCATTTATTTTCGGGATGTGAATATGACCCTGAATTACGTGACCATCGCCTCTAATACGGCCGACAGCGACAACGACGGTACCGGCAACGGCGGCGGGGTTTTTGTGGAGAATTCGGGTCCTGCTTTTAATGTCGGAAATACCATCATCGCTCAAAATAGCGATCTTAGTGGCGGGGGTGCGGATTGTTTCACCGAAGATGCAGCCACTCCCTTGACCTCGTTGGATTACAATCTTATTCAGGACACAACCGGCTGTAGCATTGTGGGGGCAACGGCTAACAATATTACCGGCGTTAGCCCCAACGTTGGACCTTTGCAAAACAACGGCGGCCCCACCGACACGCGCGCCCTGCTGCCCGGCAGCCCGGCCATTGACGCCGCCAATCCCGCCTCTTGCCTGGCCACCGACCAGCGCGGCGTGGCCCGGCCGCAGCCGGCGGGTGGGCGGTGCGATATTGGCGCGTATGAGCTTGTTCCCTCGCCGGAGATAGAGGTGTTCGACGGCGCGACCGGCGTTCCTGATAATACGGGCAGTGTGGATTTTGGATCAACTACAGTGGGCGCGCCGTTGGCGCGCGCTTTTACCGTCCGCAACACCGGCGCAGCCGATCTGCACCTGACCCTGCCGGTGACCTTGCCGGCCGGTTTTAGCCTGGTGAGCAGTTTTGGCAGCCTCACCCTGCCGCCGGGCGGTTCAACCACGTTCCAGGTGCAACTTGACGCGGCGGCGGCAGGAACGTTTAGCGGGCAGCTCTCCTTTGCCAATGACGACGCGGACGAAAATCCTTATAATTTTACTATCAGCGGGGTGGTAGCTCCTGTTCCGCCTCCACCCTCTTTTCCTAAAGGCGAAGATGAAGACGACGACGATGACGACGACGATGCCCCTGCCCCTCCGGCCCCTCTCTCTGCGCCCCAGGCTCAAGAGTTTAACTGCTGGCCCTGGCTGGTAATTGTGCCGCCGGGCGCCGCGCCTAATGCCGTACCCGGCACCTGGTGCCAGGCGGCGGTGGGACAACCTTTACCTATGCCCGGTACTTTCCGTTATCTGCAACATTCAACCGAAGTAACCGTTAAGGACGCGGCCGGCCAGCCGGTTACCCAATTTGCCGCGCCCCTTAAGATTTGTTTCCGCTATACTCCGGCTGAGTTGGCCCTGATAAACAACGACCCGGCCCGGTTCCTTATCCAGGTGTTCCGCAATGGGCAATGGGAGGCGTTGCCCACCGCGCCGGAGAGTGGTTTGCTTCAACCGGGCGTGTGCGCTTTGGTAGACCACCTGACGCTGTTTGCCCTTTTTGCCCAAGCTGACAGCCCGGCAGCCAATGGCAGTTCGCCAGGTGGAGTTAAATACCTGCCGGAAACCGGCGAGCAGCCGCTCAGTCCCTGGATAAGGTGGGCAGGCAGGGGCATAGAAATTATCTTGCTGGTTATGGTGATGTGCGGCGCGGTATTGCGCCGCAGACGAAGTTCGCAAAATCCTGAGTGATTGTTTAAGAACTCAGGCTCAAACGAGTTTTCATCTTACGCCACTCCGGGGGGTTCAAACCTGACAGGTCCCAAAAATCTGTCAGGTTTTTGATTCAGGTTTAAAATTTCAGTCACCAATTTCCCGTCCCACTACCGCCGCGGTGATAAACGGCAGCGCCCCCAACCAGGGTTCGTCCTGGTAAAATCTGAGTTGGGCCAGATTTTGCAGGAATAGGCCGGTAAAATACTCGCGCCAATCGTTACGATGGCGAAGATAGTGTTGGGCCGAACGGCGAAGAACCATGATCACTTCCGCCGCTTTGGCCAGCTCGGCATGGTCAATTTTGGGCGCGGGTTGGTTAAGGGTTTGCCGCAACAGCGACGTTTCAAAGGCAACGTATTGGGGCAAGGTGAAGTTGTGCGGCCAGCCGGTAATGGGCGGGTCGGATTGTCTTTTAAAGCGGCGAATATTACCGATTATGAACAAGCGCAGCAGGGTCTCCAGCCTGACAAAATCAAATAAAACGTGGCCTTCCCGCACGTGGTCAAAATCAATTAACCAGGCCCGGCCCGACCCGTCAACCAAAATATTGCCGGGATGCAGGTCGCCGTGAATAATTGTTTTGCGGCCGTTCAACTGCTGTTTCAGAATTTGTTTGTAAATGGCCAGGGGGTTGGGGCAGGGGACATCCAGACCGGTCAGGTGCAGCGCGTTGTCGGGTTGTCGCCGGAGGTCGGGGGTGAAGCTCAAAATGCTGGCAGCCGCAGCGGCAAGCACGTCGTCACGGCGAGATTCAATGATCCCCAAAAGAGTGACCTGGTCTTTTTCTTGCAGGTCCAGGTAGGGCAGAGTCACCCTGGCCCGGATCCAAATGATCGTTCCATCATCTGTGCTGTGCAGTTTCACCGTATCCGGCATTACCTGACTTACCTGCAAGCCTGCGATGGCCACTCGCTCGCCTATTTTTAAACGTTCTGGGGCGTTCAGGATCGTTTCGACATCCAGGAGCCGGTGGGAGTCGGGGATGTCAATATGGCCGGGAATAATTTTTTCGGCCAGCAATTTTAAATGGGCCGGTAATTGTTGTTCATATTCCTCGGCAAAAGAAACGGAGAACGTTTCATGTTGGCCATACCAACGGGCATCCAGGGCTTCCATGAGCCTGTTCAGGGTTTCAATCACGGCCTCGGCGCTGTGGGTGGCGTAATAATCTTCCAAATCTTTGATCGCGCCGATGGGCCGGTCGCCGGCAAATCCGTAACTCAGGCAGCCCAGCAGGCCCAATTCAACCGGGCCGTTTTCTAATCTGACCGCGGTGGCCGGCAAACGACCCCTGATAAATTGCCGGTAGCGGCTATGTTCCCGGCGCAACATGGTGGCCGGGGCAATTTTGACCACTTCGTAGGCCAGGGCGCGGCCCCGGTCGTCAATGGGCTGGGCCAAAATCACCTCTGCGCCACTCAAGCCGCCGTGAAATCTTTGTTCAAGGCGAACTTGCACAACTCTGAGTTCGCTTTCAGCATAGAGTTGTTTGATGACGTCTCTTTTGGGGGCGTCGAAAAATGAAATAGGGCCGCCCAAGCGAATGGATGAAGTGGAGCTAACCGGTACAGGCGTCGTTTGACTGCGGCTGCTTTGCGCCAGTACATCAATTAACAATTCGGGTTTGGCGATAGCGGTCGGATGCTCAATGATACTCTCGACGATTTCCTGGAAGAATTTTTGCTGCGCGGGCGACAAAAAAGCGGCGAGGTGTGATTGCCAGGCGGCTAATATCTCTCGCCCCGGGGTTACCAGGAGCTGGCGCAAAACCCACCGGCCAAAAATGGCGGAAAACAAAACCGGCCCTGCCGGCTTATCCTGAACCAGGCCGCGTTCCAGCAGATGGTTTAAGTCCTGGTGATAACGACCCAGAGTGGGAAACGATTCCCCCCATCTAACCAGGTCGGGGGGAAGGTGTTGGGTCAACTGGGCCAGGGCCAGCCAGGTAAGAAGCATTTTTTCAGGCTCACGACAATGTTGCAGGATGTCTAAAAAGTAGCCCTCTGTTCTTCGTTCCAGGCCCGCTTCAAGTTGGGTAAAGGATGTTTCTGCCGCAGGGTGATGAGCTTCTCGCGCCCGGAGCATAAACGCCCCGGTCAGTTGGACCAAGAAGGGATGCGTGCCGGCTGTCTGGCGCAAAAAAGTTCGTTCGGCGTCGGAAAAGCTGACCTGATAGCGCTCAAGTAGTTTATCTATGTCCTCGTCGGCAAAGGGAGGCAAGGCAATGGTGGCAAAACTGTTGCCAAGCGGCGAGCCGGTAAAGTTAAAATCTGCGCACAGTTGCTCCAGTGGCTTCCGGCTGGCCACGATCAGGGCTAATCCTCGTTCCGGCCGGTTAAGCAACGCCCGTAAATGATAAAGTAAGTTCGGGGAGTTCGGGTCAAGACTATTGATCAGGATTTCAAATTCATCCAGCATCAACACCACCAAATGGCCGGCCCGGGCAATTTGGTCAAACAGGCTGTTCAAATCAAACATTTCCAGAACAGGCAACGCCAGCGCTCTTTGCAGGTGCTGCGCAAGAATTTCATGGCCGCTTAAAGGCTGTTCCAATTCACGGAGAATGTTGCGCCAGAAGGTGGTATCGGTAAAGGGCACAATGCTATGGCCATCTATTTTGAGAAAGTGGCAACAGCTTGAAGACAGGCCCCAGGCTTCATGCACTTTGGGCGTGCGGAGGTAATGTAATAATGAGGTTTTGCCCACACATGGATCGCCGGAAATGGCGCTGCTACTCCGGGCCGGATTGGCCAATTGGTCCAGGATTTGGTTGACCTGCTGGCTGCGCCCAATGAATTTATCAGGGGGAACCGGAGCGTTATAAACAAATGGATTGTTCATCATAGCCTGGCCCAACTATTGCCGCCATCATCTGAACGGAAAACACCCGCAGAACCGGCAATATAAATGATTTGACTGTTTGTCGGGTCAAGGGCAATGCTTTGGATATAC
>JAFGDY010000176.1 GCA_016931895.1 Anaerolineae bacterium | reverse complement strand
GTACAGGAAGCAGTTGATGATAAAATGTACTTGAATGAGTCAAGCTTACTTCAGGTCCAGCTGCTGCACCAACTGCAACGCCAAACGATTTATCCGAACTAAATGATGGCGCCCAGAAAACCGTGGCAGTAAGACCACTTCCAAAAGGAGCATATGTACCTGTAAGAGATTCAAAGTCTTTAGTATAGGATTGATTATCAGGAACATTCCAAGCAACTCCCACATACGGATTTAATGTACCGCCTACACCATGCCCCTCCATAACACCGTTATAGCTAAAGACACCTAATTCCCCGGTTTTGGTATTGACAATACCTTCTGCTCCTATCGTTGGCCCTTGTCCAATTACAGGGGCAAGACATCCGGCATTTATACCAGCTATTACAATATCAGGTTGTGGATTATTGGCGACGACCATTGCGGCTTCTGCAATCTCAGTAGACGCCAAGGTTTGAGCAGTTCCCTGTATAATCTCGAAAGTTATATCCGCTGTTATATCAACTGCCTGTTCCGCCTTACTTCGAGCAACCGCTATCCCTTCATAAGTCTCTTGCAACATCCGTTTCATTGGTTCTTCAAACGTCTCATCTAAATATTTCAATCCATCTAGCCAGTCTGGCTCCTCTTGATGACCGGTTGGATCAACATAGTTTAATGGATTTCCGAGGACATAACTGTACCTATTAAGACTTTGTGGATTGGCAAAATCCGGCACCACCGTATCCGCCGAGATGAAGCGGTTAAGATAAGGGCTGTAGTACCGCGCGTTGTAGTCGTAAAGCCCAAAGCCTTCGCGCCGCTGGGAGGTGAAGCCAAAGTCCGTCACCGCCGCGCCGTCTGTCCACCGCTCCTGGCCGTAGGGCAAATACCTCCCTTCCGAGACCACCGCGCCTGTATCATCGGTTGTTAAAGAAGTGGAGCCGAGGTGGTCTCCACTCAAATAGTATACCACATCCCCCTGGCGCAGTGCCACTCGCCGACCGTTGAAGGTGTAGTACTTGGTCACCCCACTGACCTCCACCGGCCCGGCCTCGACCCAGGCGCTTTCGTTGTTCACGTTGTCGGTCGCCCGCACCTGGAAGTAGTAACCGGTTTCCTTTTCGCCCACAAAGATGGCCTGTTCGGCCGTGGTGGTCAGCCACTCTGTCCACTCCACCTCCCCTTCCCGTTTATACTGCACGGCGTAGTGGCGGATGCCGGCGGCGTCGTCAAACCCGTGCCAGGTCACCGGCAAGGCCAGGCCCGCCAACGGCGGCAGGGCGAACAACACCTGAGGCGGCGTTTCGTCATTGACCACGTGCAGCGGCTGCAGGCTCACATTCCCGGCCCGGTCGGCGGCCTCAAGCTGCACCGTGGCGCTAAAGGAATCGGCCAGGTCAAAGGTGTAAACGTGGGCCTGGGTAACGGCGGATTGGCCGGCCAGGGCGTAACCGTGGCCGGGCGTGGTGGCGCCGGGGAAGTCCAGGCGGTCCAGCCCGGCCAGGGGGTCGGCGGCCCGGACGGTGACGGTGAAAGCGCCGCTGCCCGCGCCGTAATACACCGTCTCGGTCAGGGCGTGGCCAAAGGGGGTGGAGGCGGCCAGGCTCAAGGCCAGCTCCGGCGGGGTGCTGTCAAAGGTGAGGGTCAGGGTTTGGCCGGCCACATTGCCGGCCCGGTCTTTGGCCCTGACCACGGCCGGGTAAAAACCCTCGATCCCGCCGGAGAAGGTGTCCTGCAACTCAACGAGGTGGACGTGCGCCAGCAACAGGTGATGGTGGCGGCCCTGCTGCGCCGCATTTACCAGGCCCGGATGCAAACCAGCAAAGAACAAATCCCGCCGGACGACACGGCGGCGCTGCCTAATCCTGTCTTCATCCTGATTTGATTGAGGAAGCGTACCATTTTGCCCCCATTTCTGTGCCCCAAAATCTCTCCGGGGTTGGTTGAGGGTAGAATTTGCCCCTTTACTGCCCCCAGAACGGAGACGAGCAACTTACCTGTGACGCTTGATCTCAGGGTGTCATTTTGACACCCTGACGGCTTGTGCTCTATATCTTTTTTTCCCGATAACCCGCAAAAAAACAAGTGGACCAAATCAAAAACGCCCGCACATCGCGGGCATTTTTGATTGAGGGCGGCATACGGTTAATCTGCCGGGTTGAAACTCTCCTCGGTGGTCAGGGTGATTTGGTCCAGGCTGAAGCCGTCTTCCCGAAGCCACAGGTTGAGGGTGTGGACAGCGGGATAGTCAAGGGTGAAGGTGATTGGCTGGCCGCTTTCGGCCAGGGTGTGGGTCCAGGTCCAGGCGCCGGGCGGGTAGGCCGAAACATAATCGGGGGGGGTGATGGGCCAGCTATTGAGACCGACATAGACCGAATCGCCGGCCGCGTTGGGCGCATAGCCGCGCAGCCAGACCGTGTAGGTGCCGGTGATGGTCAGGCCCAGGTCATACTGTAGCTCCGCGCCGGCGGCGATGGCCTCCGGGCCAAACAGCGTGTCAACATCGGGGCCGGCGTAAACGTAGCCCAAACCGGCGTGGCCGAAACGAGTTTCACTCGGCCCAGCCGTGCGGGTTTCCCAGGTGGGGCCAGGGCCGGGCAGGAGACGGGTGTAGTCTTCGGCTTCCAGGATGATGGTGCCGCTGGTCAGGGGGGAAACGGCGATGATGTAGCCGGTCCGGCTCACGGTATCGGCGTCGCTGGGGCCCTTGATGGTCAGGCTGACGTCGTAGATGCCGGGGGTATCGTAAAGATGCTCGATATTGTCGGCCGTGGTGATGACCGGCGAACTGCTATCGCCGAAGTCCCAGGTGCGGGTGACGACCATGCCGCTGGAAGTGTCAAAGAAAGTGGCGGTAAAGGGCGGCAGGCCCACGCCCGGATAGCCGGTGAAATCGGCCCCAAAGGGTTCCACCGAGAGGGTGTAGCTGACCACCCCCACGCCGCCGTCATCGTCGGCCACAGTCAACGTGACCGCGTAGTCGCCGGTGATGGCATAGCTATGGGTGACGGTTATCCCCCCCTCGGTCCCCCCCGGCGGGAGGGAAGTGCCGGTGGCCGTATTGCCGTCGCCAAAGTCCCATTCGTAGGTGTGGGTGTCGGCCAAACCGGAATCATCCACATAGTCGGTGAAGGTGATGGTCTGGTTGGGTTCGGGCCGGTAAGGTTCGCTGTAGAAGTCAACAAAGGGCGCCACGTTGGTGACGGTGACCGGGACGATGGCGCTGCCGACCTCATCGTGAACGTCGGTGACGGCCAGGGTGACGTTGAAGCTGCCGTCATCTTCATAAAGATGGGTGGGGGCCAGGGTGCCGGTGATGGTGCCGCCGTCGTCCATATCCCAGGCAATGGTATGACCAACCGGCGAGTCGGTATCGGTGAGGATGGCGGTGAGCAAGAGCAGTTGGCCTTCTTCAAGCGTCTGGGCCTCGCCGGCCTGCACCTCCGGCGGCACGGGCTGGGGCGGAACCAGTTGGAAGGGCGCCGTACCGGGCATCGCCTGGGCCTCGCCAATCTTGATGTTGAACGGACGGTACGCGCCGTCAATCTTGAGGTCAATTGTCAATTCGGTGGCGCTGCGGTCCAGCACAAAGCTGACCAAATCCTGGCTGATGGCTTCGGTGGCGGTGAGGGTGAGGGTGTTGCCGTTGACCGTCACGCTGTCGCCTGCTTCAAAATCGGTGGGAGTGGCGGAGAGAATGGGCGCGTTGGCCGTGATGCTGCCGGCAAAGGTGTGGGTGGAAGTGTTTTCGCCGGAGCAGGCCAGGCGCCAGAGATAGGTGTCGGGGTCGAGCCAGAGGTAGAGGTTTTTGGCCTGGCCCGGTTCGTACTCCGGGACACCACGCGGGTCCACGTCAAGCAGCGGCGGGGTGGCCGGAAGGGGGCCGTGGTAGCTCAGGCCGGTATCAAAGGTGGCGAACCACTGCCCGCCATTGCCGTCGATGGCGACGTCCAGCACGTCGTCTTCGGGCAGCAGGGAGTTAGTAGTGTTGAGCACATCCCAGGTGCCACTGCCGGTATCTAGCCGGGCCACGCCGCCGCCCAGGGCGCCAAACCAGCGCTCATCGCCGTTGAGGGTGATGGCGTGGACAAAGTCATCGGGCAGGGATGAGTTGGCGGTGTTGTACACGGTCCAATTGGTGTGGCCGCTATCCAGCACCACTACGCCGGAGCCGTCGGTGGCCAGCCATTTGTTGCCGCCGGCGTCAACGGCAATATCGGCCACGGCGTTGTTGCTGATGGAGATGGTGGGCGTGACCGGGTGGGCAATATTGACCGGCAGGGTGTAGGTGACCCAATTGCTGCCGTTGAAGGCAGCGAGGCCGTAGCCCATTGTGCCAATCCAGGGAGTCGTGTCGTCGAGGGCCACAGCGTAAATGTCATTGGTGGGCAGGCCGGTGTGGGTGGCGGTGTAAACCGTCCAGGCGCTGCCGTTGTAGTGGGCCACGCCGCCGCCCAGAGAGGCCAGCCAGATGTCGCCGCTGCTGCCAACAGCCACGTCCCAGGCTCTCTCGCCGCCCGGCGGGGTCAGGTCAAAAAAACTGGCGTTGCCTACAACCAGACCGCCATCCAGGGCGGCGGCCAGCAAACTGCCGCTGCCGTTGAGAGCCAGGCCCACAATGTCATCTCCGGCCAGGCCGTCGGCGGTGGTGTAGCGGGCCTGGTAGCCGGTTTCAATGTCCCAGCGGTACAGGCCGCCTTTGTAGCTGCCCACCCACAGGGTGTCGCCGTTGAGCAGCAGGCGCTGGGGCGGATAATCCATTTCCCAGATAATCCAGGCCGGGGAACCGCCTTGCGCTGGGGGAACCAGCCCCGGCCCGGCCAGCGCCGGGATGGCCACCAACAGGCCGGTTAATACAAGCGTGACAATTGATAGAACAATCAAGTGTAGCAAACGTGTTTTCATTAAAACCCTCCTCTGTGTTGGGGGCGGTGATTGATGAGCCTGTTATGATAATGATAGGCTGTTTTTACAGTGTGTTTTCGCTCAAACCCCGGCGAAAATTTCGATAAAAATGGGCTACCTGCCGGCAGGCGGGCCGGTGACGGCAAAATAGATCATCAAGCCCACCACCGATATCACCAGGATCGTTAGCAAGAACGACCAAAAGGTCATAATATTTTTGATACCCAACTCATCCGCCTGCTGCCAACCCTGGGCAAAGGTGCGATTACTGCCAAACACAATGCCCCACATGATCCGGGCCGGGCCTTGCTCTTTATAGAGCAGATAGGATATATAGATTTGGTAGGCGAAGTTGCCGATGATGATCAGGCCAAATGTTAGGCATGTAGCCAAAATAGCAAGTGTCATAAAACTATCCCTCCTTATTTTTTTGCATTTTCAGCGGCTGCGCCTTTTGGGATGAGTTTTGTGATCAAAGGTGGGTTGGCCAGATAATAAATGATGACGCCGATGGCTAACAGCACCAAGATGCCCCCAATACAGGCCACCCCGCCGGGGCCGAGCATATCCAGGACGGCCACTATTCCCCGGGTGCGCGCGCTGCCCCTGGGCGTCAGGCTGCCGGAGTTTGCTTCTAAAGCCCCAAAATAGCAGAAGGCGTTAATGCCCAATAAAACAACCATCCCCACAAAAGAGAACGCGCTGATTTTGCCCCGGCCCATAGGCGTGGCCGAGCGCTCGAACCCGGCCCCCAGCCGTTTTTCCAGAGCATTGAGGATGGTCTGGGCCATTTCATCGTCTTTGCCTTCCAGTTTGGCCGACTTGACTGCGTTGGCCTGCCGGTAGTGTACCCTGACCGTACTCATGGTTTGGGTAACTTGGGTAATTTGATTGTAGGGCACTTCTTTGGGGTTATTGAGCCGATCCATAGGGAAATTGCCCTGCCCGAGTTCTTGTTGAACCTTTTTGAGCGAGTTGGGGTTGATCATGCCTGAAACCAATTTGCCCTTAAAGAGGGCCGTGATGTAAATCAATTTACCTTCTTGATTGATCCAGATTTCCGGCTTTGCCGGGTCCGGCATATCCCCTGCAACGGCGGCGGAAATAGCAGGCTCAACCGGCTGCGGTTGCTCTTTAGGCTTTGAAAGGGAGGGACGGGAGGCAGGCGCAGCCGTAGATGGCGGCGGAGCCGATGCCGGCCCGGTTTCAGGCTGGTCCAACATAGCCAATGCTTGTTGGGCCTGTTGATTTTGAGGGTTAATGCTGAGCGCCTTTTCCAGGCAATAGCGCCGTTTATCCGGGCTTACGGCGGCCGACAGCCACAACCACGCCTGCTCGTTGTTGGGGTCAGCGGTGAGGATTTGGGTTAACAATTGCTGCGCTTCTTGTTTTTGGCCTGATTTAATGAGAGTAATGGCTTGTTGTAATGTATTGGACACCAGCGATGCTCCTTAAAGTAAATAATTTTTTCTGCTTGCTTTTAAAAATTCTCCAATCAAAATTTTTTATAAATTCATCCCCCCTGCTGAAACCGAGAGACGCCTAATATTTCGATTGCTTTTTCATAATTGGGTGTATGTTTTTCCCAATTCTCAAAAGGATTGAGTTCCATTGCAATAAATATCCCTCCATCTGATAAATCCTCAATTTGCCAGGCAGGGATGGAGTGTAACTTTTCTGTGCCGTACTTTGAAACCATATCCGGCCCTAAAAAGTTATAGGTGTACAAAGTTTCTATTTTTCCTTCATCTACTTTTGCAAACTCTGGCGGATCGTTGGGTTTTGTTGTCCCATAGCCGTAAAGGGGACAGAAGAATCCATAAAATATCTTGCAAAATCCAAGAAATGAAAAGACTGTGTTATCCATTACAAAGAAATTGCGGTTAATTGACAGCAGTGCAACACGATGTGAGGTTGCCAGAATAAACGATACCCTGTCTGTTATTTGGCTATTCAACCAAAAATCGAAACTAATATCTGTATCTTTTTCTGCCACAGCCTCTTTTAACTTTTTTGAGATGATAGAATCAAAGTCTATTAGATTGGCAGGAATCGGTTTATAAGGTGATAAATCATTAACAAGAAAAAACCTATACTCATCAAACACTGCTTTAGAGAAATGTAGAAAAGTACTTTCTATCTGAGATATTTCTATCCCTTTCCCCGTAGCAAATTGGAAATATGTGTATTCTTCAGTCATTGAACCACCTCACGCTGACCTTATATCCTTCTTCTCTTAAATTTTCATAATCTTTCAGAATTTTCTGGGCAAACTCAAGATTTTCATGTTGAGATTTACTACCATACAGAACAACCGTAATAGGTATACCGGGAAACTGCCTGTTTCTTGTGATAATCTGTTTTCTATTACCTTCAATGATACTTTTCTGAACATAGGGTGGCTTGATATCACTCCAATCGCAATATTTGGCTTCAACTATACGATTACTCTTCAATATTATATCAGGCCCCTTCACCGTGCGACCATCAATTGCAAGAGCTGGCACTTCAAGTTGCTTTATCTTATCTGCACCCAAATCATTTGCAAGTTCTAAATGAAATCTTGCTCCCCTTTCGAGAGTATTATCATTGGGCTGAGCTAGATCTCCCATCATTCGATCTATACCATCAATATCTTTAAGATTGTCGATCTGTTGAACAACTGGGCTGTTAGCGCCATGCCTGTTCACCACTTCGGCTAAATCTTTAAACGCATCATCACTCCAATTAACCAAAGACCTGGCAAATACATCAAAAGTTTTCTCTACGGCATCATCCGCATAATCTTTGGCTATAGTCTCAACAACCCCAACACCAAATTCATCTGACGCCCTACCAAGCCCCTCAAAAGAGTTTTTGCTCCAAGTTACACTCGACTCACCAACGACTTTCAGTATCTTATTTGATGTTGGGGCATCATTAGCATACTTAATCAGGAATTTTGCCAGCGTATCATCATCCACCCCGGCTTTGGCTAACCGCTCAAATCCTTCTAACGCCGTGTTATCCCACTGCTTGACGGCCGTCAGAACGTTATCAAACAGGCCCACATCGCAGGTTTGGTAGAGCGGGCTGGCCAACCCCGGCCCGCGATAGCTGCCGGTTTGGGCAATCCCTCCGCCGGGACAAAGATTGTGCAGGAATCTCGGTAGAGGTCAGGCCCGCGTCTTGCAGGGCGACGACGGGTTGGGGATGTTAGTCTGACAATCAGGTATTCAGTTTTTAAAGAACCACAAGCAACGTATTGCGAAAGAGAGAAAGTTAAGATGCCTGGTGTTTCGGATTCTGGCTAACCGAGTTGCGGCCAAAACCGCAGGCCAATGAAACAGCATCCAAAAGCACAATTATGATAAATAGCCGCCAATACAATTTGAATTGTCCCATCTTCCTCTTAGTGTATCTCTAACGAGTTGAGTACTTTTTCAGCGTAATACGGTAATAATTCTCCCCCGCTATTTTTGCGGGCCTGTATCTGGGCGCGAACAAGCCGATCTTCATGCTTGATGATGGCAAAATAGAATACAATATCCACATCGCCATATAAATCCTTTTTCCCCGGATCGATCCGGTTGACCACCGTTATGGCCGCGGGGTTTCCATTGAAGGTTGTTGTTTGTGGGGGTTCCAGTTCATGAATTCGGTCTTCCATGGTTAGAAAATAGTAATCCTTGTCGGCACGTACTAAGGCTTCCAGATCCGACGGGTCGATATCCTCGGGTAAATAGTGAAGCTTGCTGCGGAAGAAATGAAGGATGGTGATCGGCCGTTCCAGAGTTCCTTCGGCCAAATGGACTTCGGAGGCTTGAAATTGCGTTACGTTGTTATCTTCAAGAACTTCCTCAACGGTTACCGGATGGCTGACTGTTATATTATTTTCCGTTGACTCATACGGTGTCCATTCTGTGAGCGGTGGCGGTGGCGTGCCGCAAGCCGCGATAAAGAGTGAAAGCGTGATAATTAAGTATATTATTCCTATAGTCGTTCGCATTTTTTGAACCTCTTAAAAGAGTATGGTATCAAGCAAATGAATTACAGCCCTCCGGCCCAGACAACAACCAAAACCAGGATAAGCATTGGCACACCAATGATAAGCGTGGTGGTGACCACGGTGCCTAGTGCCTTCCAGGCCGAGAATTGATGTACCTCACCCAAGCACTTGAGCAGCACGATAAACGCCCAGCCGTCGATGACCAATTCAAGGGCGCCAAACCCCAAAAGCAAGAGCAGCAGCATGGGATTGGTGTCTATTCTGGGGGTAAAACTGACAAACAATTCCTGCCTGAAGATGATTAGCTGCGGCAGCCATAACAGCAGCCCCCAGATTTTAGGCACCGACGCCCAAGCGATGGCGGCCCGCACCTGCACGGCGTTAGCCTGCCCGCCAAACCACCCCCCCCACCCAACGGAATAAAGCCCCGCCAACATACACGATCAACAAACCGCTAATGGGACTCATGATGAGCATAATGACAAACAGAACCGATAAGGACAACCTATCACCCATATCCCTTGCCGCAGCCCGATCCAAGCTATAGGCTAATCCCAACAAGACCGCTAAAAAAATGACCTGCCGGGTTGGGTCAGTATCGATAATTTGGCGGATGGTTGCCCTGGGTTTTATCCAGATGGTGATCCAGGGGTTGAAAGTTTGGTGTTCGGCATCCAGTTGCATCAAGTCCTCCTGTTTAACCTTGATTTTTTGTTTCCAATTCAGCCAATTTGCGTTTGACAAATTCATAAACATCGGCTTCTGGAATTAAGCTTTGCCAATATAACTCGATACGTTCCTTTTTAAAATACTCTTCCAATGTCATAACAGAATTTTTATGGGCAGCCACATCATTTTTTTGACAATTTTTAATAACAGTCTTTAATGTCTCTGTTGCTGTACCAGTTATATTAAGATCGCATTGCATTGCGTAAGTAATCTCGGCTGCTGTAATAGCAGCAGTATAATCTTCTAAAAAAATAAAGCAGAAGATACTACCTCTTCGACAACTATATTGAACTGATTCTAGTTCCCATTTATAGCCTTTTTGATATTCTTCGAGTGATTGCTGAAAATATTCCCTGGCTCGTTCATCGCCAGTCCTCCATAGAACGCGAGCGCAACTCAAACGATTATCACCATCTTCATCAGGGCGAATCAATGGCCCTGTCAAACTTTCCAGATAAGCTTCACTAGCCAAAGTGAAGTAGTGAGAACTTTCTTCGTTTTTACCTAATAGGTCATAACAGCGTCCGATAGCTTCCGTCAATATTCCTATTACTTTGGGACTAGGTTCACTTTCTTCTTCCTCAAATCGTAAATCCTCGAAATACCTATTTAGCTGTGTTTGAATTGCTTTACTCATTGTTACTCCTATTATTATGCTTATCAAATCCAGTGCATCTTACTATTTTGGCAATAGGTTTACAAATACAAAGTCTATTGTCCATCCCTGTCCACCAGTACCAAGGGGTTTAATTTCAGTTATGAACTCATCTATTTCTGTTCCATAATCAAGAGATTTTGTTTTAATTCCTCCGCATCCAACTACGACTTCGTAAGAAACTCCTCGATTTATCTCACGGAGCATCTGTTGCACTTGTGGCTGAACGTTAGGATCTATGTCTCGCAAATATCTTTGAGGATTAGTTGTAATCCATCGTTTTGATAGCTGACGCCCAAGCATATCTGAATACCTAAATGTATCTTTACTGAGATCAAATCCTTTGAGAGTGCCTTTTCCTTCTAAAATAACCCATTTACCCGTAATCAGATTTTTCAAAATTGCATCCGGTCCCTGTCCCCCTTCTTTAGTAAGTACATGAACCACTTTATAATTGCCAAACTTCTGTAACTGTTTAATTGTTGCTTCTACAGCAAATGCTTCAGCCAGTCGTGTTCCATCGAGTGGTTGGCCATTATTCCACCGATCAAAGATACTTTGCTTAAAAGCTTGGTACTCAACATCCGGCATATCAAGACGGCGCAGAATGATGTCTGGATCATCCAAGAATTCAAGCGCATTTCCCTTAGCTTGCCATTGGAACAAATCGCGCGTGTCGTCTACTCTTGCCAATATATTGCTGGGGGCAGCCAGATCGGCATCATTGATATATTTTAATGTATCGCGTACGATTTCATCTGAATACTCTTGACTTAAGAATTTTAACGCTCGTTCACTTTCGGTTTGCTCAAAAACTCTCGCTAACCCTTCAATAGTTTCAGCGTTCCAAATATCATCACCTTTTGCAGCCACAACTGCAAAGGCTCGTTGAGTGACCTTATCGTCTAATGAACCAGGTATCAAGTTGGTCAATCGCCGGGCGGCATCCTCACCTGCCCTGTCCACCACCCGGCCCAAACCTTCCAGCGCTTCATCGGACCAATTTCCGGCAACTTCACCCGCAATTTTTAAGGCTGTTTCCAGTTTGGCCTGGTCACACACAACTTTATTCTTGGCCAGGGGAGCAGCCAGACCCGCCGTCTTGGGGACAGGCCCCGCGGCTATCATCTCAACGGCGCAACTCAACCCCTGAAACAGATATTTGGCTCCCCCTTCGCCTGCATCATCTACAACCTTGCCCAATCCCCTTGCCGCATCATCACTCAAATCGGCCGCAGCGCCACCTAAATCGTCGCCAATTTTGGCAATTGCCGCAACAACATCGGGGTCCAATGTTTTGTTGAACCTTACCACCCGCCCGGCCAGTTGGCCGCCGTCGCCAAAGCCCAGGGTAACAACACCTCTCAACCCAACTTTACTTACGTCCACATTATGATAGTATTCCAACAACGCCCCAAACGGCTCCCAGGCGGTTTTGAGCACGTCCTGAACGTGACCAATCTTGTCGCCGCTGCTTGGCCAGCCGGCGTCAACGGCCTTGCGGCACAGGTGCATCATAAAATTCCAACACAGCGGCAGGGCTTCATCAACGCCCTTGAATGGGATGTCTTTCACCAGGGCGGCGCTTGGGCCAGGAGGGGGTCGTGTTGCCTCAAGAAGTTATTCAGTTGTCAAAGGGCGGCAATCACTTACGTTAATTATCCAAAACAGTAAATCTTACCAGCATCACTTCCGATTACTAATTTGTTATCAGAAAATGCAGGTGCGGAAGAAAAACCAGAACTTTCCAATTCGGTTTCAAATCTCCAGAGTAATTGGCCGCTTCCAATGTCATAGGCAAACAATCCTTGGGGCTGGTTGGTACCCACAATATAGGTATTACCTACAACTAATGCCCGCTTTGCCTCAGCATGCACTAATCGAGGCACGGAAGGTTCAGTCGCTTTGTGTATCTCCCCCGTCAATATATCAATATGACATAACTGGTTTCTGTTTTGTTCGAGAAAAATCAAAGCCTGTTCACTAAAACCAGGCAACAAACCTGTTTGACGATGCCATAGTAAGTTACCGTTTTCAAGATTTAGAGCCACAAACATAGCTCGATGGACTTGTGCAAGTAGGATATCCTCAATGATGACAGGTAGACTCAATAGCCTTATTCTTTCCTTCGAGGTTTGATACGGCTGTAGATCAAAAATCTCATTAATTCTAACAGACCATATTTCTTTTCCATTTTCAATATCAAGTGCCCATATCTGTCCTGACCGATCACCGAATACCAAATGATTATCTTTAGCTGCTACCCCTTTCATCGGGACTAAATTTGGTGTATGGAATTGCCACAAAATTTTTCCATCTAAACCCAACGCCATACAGCCTTGCTCATTGTTATCATTTTCACGCCAGGTGAATGTAGTAAAGAGTTTGTTATCATAAACACAAAAAGCTTCGTTGGTAGTCCTGGGTTTGTGATCCCGCCACCGTAACTGTCCTGTATAGGCATCCAAACTATACCGCACTCCTATCGAGTCAGAAAAAAATATTCGATCTTGACAAAAAGCTGGAGTCCCTTTCATGGCTAATTCAGCTTGAGGGTTAAATGCCCATAATGAGTCCCCGGTCTTCAAATTGAAAGCATAGAGTTGCCTAGTTGAACAGATAAAGACAATACCCTCGACTACAATAGGTGGTGACAGTAGAGATACTGTAGAACCCAAATCTGACATCCACAGTGGTTCTAATGGAAACTGAAGTTGGGCATTGACGAAAGCAATACGTTGTGGATTTTGTTCTCGCTGATTCCAAAAAGTCATTTTATTCTCCTTTTTTTGACAATTAGTATCCGGGCGGAAAGCTTACTGGAAGTGGATGGCCTTGATTTTCGCCAACAAATTTGAGCTGTTTACTAATGTTAAAGTGCAGCACTTTGTCTTGATCTGGAAAGTTATTGAGTACATTTTGGGCCTGATTTAACATAGTCTTCTCGACCTCTGAACCTCTGAAAATCAAGTAATAATCTTCGAGTTCATCCTCATCTAGCAGTTCCAAGTCCTTTCGGAATTGCGCTGCATCAAAAGTTTTCCTATTTTTAAATTCCATACGGAATCCTCCTGATGTATTTTTTAAGACTGCATCATAGTATCGGGTAACTCCGTCTTGACTTAATCTAACCTCAAATGCATTGATGTCATCCCAATTAATTACTTTGCCATCAATCTCAATAAGTTTTCTATCAAAGCTATCTAAAACATGAAAAGTTCCTTTTAGATCATTTCCAATATCTGCACTATTTCGAGTCAGACTTTCGAGTACCTTATTATAACCGTCTATTTCTTTTGAGTCAGCTATTTGAATCAAATGATGCATGCGTTCCCCATAGCTCGTGCCTCCGGTTTTATTAATGAGACGCATCGTTCGATTAACATCCTGTCCAGGTGTGGCACGGGCCAAAATGGCAACACCATCTACTGCCTCTTGTCGCCAGGGCTTGGCCATCTTACTTAATACCTGGAATGACTCTTCGGCGACGTCAGGAAATCGGTTAGCTAGCGATTCAGCGATTTCAATACCAGAATGTTCAACAACCTTGCCTAAACCATCAAATGCCTGCCCGTTCCAGGTTCGCGATGAATTACCAATGATACTCAACATCTTATTTGATGTAGGAGCATCATCCGCATGCTTAATCAGAAAATCTGATAATGCATCATCATCAATCCCGGCTCTGGCCAGCTTGCCAAACCCTTCACCGGCAACTTCATCCCAGGCATTGGCATTAACCAATAATGGCTCAAGCGAAGCCGGATTCTTCTTGCGAATGGCGGTAATAAGTCCCTCTCGAAATTCATTGCCCGAATATCGGGCCAATTTGCCCAATCCCTCTATAGCTTCATCGCTTAACTTGATGCCGGCCTTAGCCAGGTCATCGCCAAGATGGGCCAGAGTTCTAACTACATCAGGCGTCAGGGAGCCGTTTGACAACAAGGCTCGCCCGGCTATGAAACCGCCCTCGCCAAAGCCAATATCACCCAGCTCGTCCCACATATCGTATTCCCACAAGTATTTCAGCAAACGCACAAACGGGTCCCACACCGAATGTAGCACATCATTAATAATGGCCAATACCCGGGTGATTTTTTCTGAGAGACTGCCGGTGGGCCAGTTGGCTACGCCCACTTTTTTGACCGCTTTGTTGGCAAGCTGATATAATAACTGCGGCCCGATCCTCTTCAATACGGTGTCGTAGGGAATTTTTCTCAATAGCTTAAGCGTATTTGCACTCACAAAGTGACGCGCATTTTTAAGTACCGATGCGCCGGCATCCAATACTTCCACTGCAATTGCACCCGGCACAGTGGCAGCCAGAGTTTCTGGAATAAATGCGGCAATAGCCCCCAAGGCTTCTCCGCCATCTGTAATTATGCTGATCGCCAAACCAATCATGGCAAAGGCCTGGCTCCAGCCGTCCGGCTTGGTCAAGAGGGCAATAGAGGATTATTCAGTTGTCAAAGAACAATGAGCCAAGCTCCAACACGCCTTACTATGGTTTCTTACACTACCGTTTTGACACCCACGGGCTTAAAATGCGCCAGAACTTGCTCCCGCAGGTCTTCATCTTTGGAGTCAGAGAATTTTTCCGTTAGCTGATACCAGATACCTTCTTCTAACCGCATCGATTCTACCCAACATATTATAAAACTGCTCAACCAGCCATGTATCTCCACTGAACTCGACCCAAATTGAGTTCGCTAAAGTAAGATTTAACCTCTTCCTCTATTCTTGTGGCTTCTTCATTGGAAATGGTTTCAAAATTCTTATGGAGTTGATACCATATACCCCCCTCTAGATGTTGAACAAGGCCTACTGGAGCATTCAAAAAAAGTTTCTCTGTATTCTTATCAAGATAACCAGGACAGTAATAATTAGCCCAATAAATTGTATCAAAATAATGCGCTAAAACTTCCTGCCTATGAATATGTTCCTGATGATCCGCGTCTTCGGCAATCCAGACGTAGTCTGGGGCCAATAATTTGACGAGCCTTTCACCCATAGTAGCATAAAGTTGCACAACGTCCTCACGATAGTTTTGGGTCGTTCCCCATTTGAGTTTTTTCCCTAATGACACACACCAATCTCACGTTAACCGATCAAGATACCCGGAACGAAGCAGTCGAACGATTAACAACCTATTCTCCATTTCAAGCGACTGGCTATGACTGTACGACCGACATGCTATTCGATGTTCTGGTCAAAGCAGCGGTGACGAAACAAACCATCGAAGCGGTGTGCCAAGACCTGGATGTTGTGGGCGGCGAAACAATCCGCGGCTATTTGAAAGAACAGGTGCGGGTTGATGATCTGCACGGATTGGAACGACAGGTCAATGAAGCGTTAGTGGCCGGATTACCCCGGCGTATCCGGAAACCGAAGTTAGAAGTGGCGATTGATTTGCATGATGAACCGTTCTATGGTCACGAGGCGGGGTTAGTGGCCCTCACCTGTGGAGGCCGGGCCAACAAAGGAACGACCCGTTTTTTTCGACTGGCCACGGCCTATCTGATCTTCAAAGATATGCGTCTGACCTTGGGGCTGCTGTTTGTCCGACCGGAAGATGATCTGGCTGAATTGGTGGCGGCTTTACTCCGGCGGTTACGTATTTTGGGTCTCAAGATCAAACGGTTGTATCTGGATAAAGGCTTTTGTGCCATTCCTGTCTTGCGGTATCTCCAACACAGCGGCTGGCCGACCATTGTGGCTTGCCCTATCCGGGGCAAGAGCGGCGGTACGCGTGCTTTGTGCCAGGGGCGGGCCAGTTACCGAACCGAACATACCTTCAAAAGCCACCCTTATGGGGCTTATACCGTGCCGGTCGCCATCGTGCGAACCTACACCTCTCGCCGACGCAGTCAACGAAAAAAACGACGAGCTACCTGGTTGGTCTTTGTCATTCTGAATTGTCGCCTGCATCCTAACACGGTGCGCAAATATTATCGACGTCGGTTTGGCATTGAAACCAGTTATCGCTGTATGCGACAGGTGCGGGCCTGGACGACCTCACGTAATGGCGCCTTGCGTTTCTGGTTGATGAGTTTGGGCTTCATCCTGGTCAACCTGTGGATCGAACTGCGCTGGCGCTTTTGTCAGCTAAAACAACAAGGCCGTCGCCAGATCAATATCAAACGATTTGAACTGCAACGAATGCTCTGCTTCATCAACCGGGCCATTGACAAAATCTATGGGGTTGTCTCGTTTATCACTGCTGATGTCGCCCCTTTAGGAATATGAATTTTGACCAAATTTGGATCTACTGAGTCTATTGTTTCATAAGCATACAAGTTGTTGTTTTGAAGTCGAAGAGAGTATCCTGTATGCTCCGGCAAAGTCACCTTAGATTTCCATACTGGTTTACCCGTTTGCAAATCGTACCTTTCAACAGTGTTCCTTACAATATATACTGCCTTTTCATCTGTGATGATAGAGTCTATTGGCCCTCCATTCTAACGGCCCACTGCAAATCACCATCGTCAGCATGAACGAATTTGAGCCACCAACCGTCCGTAAATACTGCTCCATTTTTGACAGCGATAAGATTGCGAACATTTTGACTGTGTCTAAGTAAACGCGTCGGTAAATGCCAATTTTCCTGCCAAGGAAAATTATGCATGATCTTCACAGTACGAGGTGCAATAGATGGGGTTGGTGTAAGCGAACTTGGCCGCATAGGGAGAACGAAGTTGCACCCCCATATAAAAACCAGCAGAAATATCCAATACGCTCGTTTTTCCATTAGAACCTGCCTTCGTTTTATCACCATTGGATTACTTTTTGATATTCGTCAGGAGTAATCCATCCGTTTTTAGAAAATGTAGAGGCCCCAACTTTAACCCCCATGCTTCTTAGAACACCCAAGGGACCAGTATAATTTACAAAATTCAGAGGGGTATTATCACCGTTTCGGAGATCTCTCAGCATTTGCAACTCCCGATCCTTATAATTATCTGCTACACGATCAATAGGTTGGTACCAAGTCCCTACAAAGGCAGCATCAATAGGCCATTTTGCTTTCCCTTTGGCAGACAAGCCTATTCCAACATTTAAATAGTATACGTCACCACTAACCGTACCTCTGCCATTAAGAGCAGCCCACGGGTTGTCATCAGTACCGGCACTTGTAAATTGTCCCCAGCCGATAGCGCCCCCCAATTTTTTAGGCCAAGTTTTCCCCGTAATGCTTGGACCGTAACCAAGCGAAGTGCCAACAAAGTAGTCACTGTATTGGTCATCTATTGCCTCTTGTCCGTAAAACCTGATATGAAACCAGCGTAACCTGCCTCGGTGAGACCAGCAAGGGAGAATGCCAGGCCAGGTACATGGAGGCCTGAGTCTTTGGCCCAAAGTGCATCTGAATATGTGAATACTTGCCGCTCGCGCGTTGCAAAGTTATACACAATTTCCACCCCCCAAACCTTCCACATACAACCAAGTCCAGAAATATTCACCACCAGACCTTCTACATACCCATTTGCATTGTTGGGCGCCCAAGACGGAAAAGGTGAGGTAGCGTCAGGTTTTTGAAATGATTGGGGATTCTTGTTACGTAACACACAATCCATATCCCAATAAGCACATTGTCGGTAATACGGGTCAAGTGGACCGTATTCATCCCGACAAATTGAGGGTGGACAATATCCAGAAGGATCGATCAAATTAATGGGGTTATTTTCAACATAACTCCACCCATTGAGCATTTGAGGCCAAAGTATATTTCCCGGCCACGGATCTTTGCTCAAGAAAACACCATCCTGGGCCAAATACCACCGCGCCCGCAGATACAACAGACCCAGGTCGTCTTCCCACCACTCCCCCGTAAATCCATACGGCTCCCCACCATTTTGCACGGGATTTCCGTAGGGGTCAAGTTCATTGTAACTGATCACGGCACCCGTCTCATCCACCGCCTGCCGCACCGACCCCAACCCATCGCTCAACAAGTAACGCACTTCGCCTGCCGCGCTCTCGGCCATAATCACGCCGGGCAGATGGAGATAGCTGTTGCCTTCACTGGTCTGAATCACTTCGGGCAGCCCCACCACGTCCAGAGCAAAGGTGGTCGTATTCCCGCCAACGGTTTGCCCCACCCGATCCCCCACGCCATTGTAAATCGGTTCAAGAGTGTTCGCCTCACGGGTGGTTTCGATCAGACGAT
>JAFGDY010000175.1 GCA_016931895.1 Anaerolineae bacterium | reverse complement strand
TTGGAAAGATAGAAAAAGTTACTCTACTTTGTTAATTATGACAACTATTAAGCAGAACAGTTGTGCAATGTGACAATGTCAAGCTAATGTTGTACGTTATTCAACCCTTTTGAACTCATTTATGCGGGTATCTGTAGATAACCTTATTTTACGGACAAAGCGGGAACCACGCGAAGGGCTTGCCAGGCCGAGGCGCTGGTTTTGGATAACTCCTAAGGGTACAACACCGTGGACAACCTCTTTTTTCTTACTTGTTCGGGAATTTGGGCGCCAGTTTGGTAATCCTGGCAAAAGCCTTCCAATATGCTCCCGGTACATCTGTACCGCCGTCTACCGCCGAAACAGTTCTACTTTGCCCGCCGCTATCAACCGTAATTTCATAACTAAAGCAATCTCGACAGGCAGTATGTTTGGTGCTGTCCAAATCAAAGAAACCCAGCTCTTCGATTTCGGTCAGCAAGGTTGAAACATCTTCGGGTGTCGCCGTATCTTCAATCGTTGAGCTGCCATTTTCGGCCACCATACGCCCATCGGAATAAACAACCCATACTTCCTTAATACAATTTCCCACATTCGTACGCTCAACAATAACAACAGCGCCGCCTTCCCTAGCTTCTTGGACAACACTATCTTGTTTGACAGTTGGAGCACAGGTAGGTTGCGCAGTGGGCGTCTCCGGACCACCACATGCCGTCAACCACAATGCAATTAGAATAAACAAAATGAATAAAGTGTATCGTTTCATTTATCTGCCTCCTTTATACCTTTTTAAATGTTTTTTCAGGATTTTGCCACAACAATACACCGAGAGATCATTATCTCTGGAAAGTTTTAATCCTAACTCTTCTAAAACCTTAGTTTTATGCCAGTATAAACTTAATTTTTATCCAAGTCAAAAATGGACGTTTTCTATGTCTAAACAGACGAGTATTATTCTGTTTCAGAATCAAATTAACTTTTTGCTTGCTTAAGCCATAGAAAATATAATGACTAAAGTAAGAAATGTAATAATGAAGTGCAGTATTCCGCCTCAAATCAAAACAAGAGCCATCCGGTTCTGTCATAGGAGAAAACCATGACTGATGAAAGTAAACCTATTTATCGACTTGTTATAATCGCTATTGTGGTGGCTGCGGTGTTGTTTTTAGTGTTCTTTATGGGGATGTTGTTATTCGGGTGGGGACTTCCCGATTCCCAGGCTGTTCTGGCCGGTACCCCCGTGCCTGTACCACCAGTTCCTATCTCTCTAGATAATGCGGAGAAGGTGGTTGAAATAGCGCGCGCTGAAGACATAGAAAATGCCCGGGAATTAGCCTGGTCACCCGACGGCAAGCTATTGGCAGCAGCCTCTCCCAAAGGGATATATCTATATGAAACCGAGAAACTGACCCAGGTAGACTTTTTCCCCAGCGAGTCCCGGGTAGCGAGCGTGACTTTCTCACCCGACGGTAAGTTGCTGGCTTCGGGTAATTGGGACAATACCGCCAAGCTGTGGAGCGTTGACACCGGTGAAGAACTACGCGAATTCAAAGAACATACCAAGTATGTAAACAGCGTGGCTTTCTCGCCTGATGGCCAGCAATTGGTTTCGGGTAGTTGGGACAACACCGTAAAGATATGGGATGTTGACAGCGGCGAAGAGCTAATTACATTGAGCGGGCATGAAAATTACGTGGAGAGTGTGGCCTTTTCACCCAACGGCAAGCTGGTGGCTTCGGCCAGCGATGACTGGACCACAAAGGGATGGGACGTAACCAGCGGCAAAGAACTGTTTAGTGTAACAGGGCCGCCAAAGTATATGATGAGCGTGGCCTTCTCGCCTGATAGCAAACTGTTGGCCGCAGGCAACGATGACAAAACCGTACAATTCGTAGACACCACCACCGGGAAAGAGTTAAGAAAATGGAGAGCGCATACGGATGGGGTGGTCGGCATAGACTTTTCACCCGACGGCAAACTGCTAGTCAGTGGCAGTTGGGACCAAACCTTGAAACTATGGGACGTTGACAGCGGGCAAGAGTTGAACAGATTGAAGGGGCATGAGGACAAAGTGGAAGGAGTGTCCTTTTCGCCTGACGGCAAATTGGTGGCTTCATGTGGCGAAGATGGCACCATCCGCCTGTGGGGGGTATCTCCCTGGTAACTCAAAGACGTCTGCCATAAGACAACATCCGTGCACTTTGTCACTCCTGATGTGTTACTTTACCTATGTTCACATTGGCGACCCGCCCGTTATCGGTGAAGATGGCATCCTCTACGGTTTTTATGAGACTCCGGATATTGTTTCCGTACCCGTAGCCCCGGCCGGCGATAAGGCGGAATCACCACCCGCTTTATTCTATTCTCGCAAAATGGTCAGGGACTCAGTCAAATTAAAACCTCGCTTCCGAAGTTCTGCTACATACATTGGCCCTGGCACGGCCACTTCCACGGGATTGACCCCCCGCGGTGTTACGCCCTGAACATTCAAGATGGCTTTGAGTGACCCATCCCAGCCGGTGGTGCGTTCCATGGCCGTGAAACCGGTCTCTTCATCAAAGGTGTCAACCAGGTCAAGCTGAACCTGGGCCTTTTGACCATCTTTCCAACCAATGGCCTGAATACGGATAATGACCAGGTCGGGTTCCCCCGGCCTGGCCCGAATTTTGGGGTCCATCAAGGCATGAAATACATCCCGCGGCGAAACTTGCCCCCCCTTAACCTCTATTGGCTCCGTTTCCAACAAACCGGCCCGCATATAAGCCTGCCATTCCTTAAAATGGCCCGGCCAGCGCAGGGTCTTGTTCCAAAGCGTTTTTAATTTACCCTCAAACGTCCAGGGCATGGTTGAGGTGCCGCCCCCGGCCACAAAGGCTTCCATCTGGCCAATGGGCGCGGGAAATTCAACCAATTCATAATCTTCATCCAAAAAAGTGGGCACCTGCTCAATTTTACCGTTGCGGATAAAATGGGCCACCCCATAATATTCGTTGGTCAAACCGGCAATATTAAAGGTGAGGATATAATTAAAGGGAGGTTGGGGGTGGAGGGGGTTGCCGCCATCCCACATTTTTACTTCTTCGGCCTCATCGAGCAGAGACATAGCGTACACCATCAGGCTGGTGCCCATCCCCGGCACCTGGCCGCAATCAGGGATAACGGCAATGCCGGCGGCCCGGGCCTGGGGGCTGAGTTTCAGTTGTTCTCGCACCAGGTCGGTATTGCCGCCCAGGTCGGTCATGCAGGCTTTGGCCTCAATGGCCGCTTCGGTGATGGCCGGATTGAGCCAATAAGGGACAGCGGAAAGAAAAGAGTCAACCTTCTCCAGAAAATTCCGCAGCTCGGCCCGATTGGCGACATCCAATTGATGCGCTTCTGCAATTTCCCGGCCAATTAATTGGTTAACCCGCCCGGCCGCCTGCCTGGCGGCATCCAAACTCTGATCGGCAATAAGCACCCGGCCGGCGTCGCCAAACCGGGCCATATCATAAGCGGCGGCGGTGCCTTGCCGCCCGCCGCCTAGAACTGCATAAGTAAAACTCATCCCATATTTCTCCTTGATTGTATGAATTTTAGTTCACTCGCCGCCGGTCAATTCAACCAATCTATCCAGGGCGGCTTTTAAATTTTCCAACTCCCGGCCATAAGTGGCCCAATCGCTGTTGCGCAGGGCTGCTTCAGCAGCCTCATAATGAGCGGAAGCAGTGCGGGCCAATTCAGCTACGTCGTCGCTGAGAGGGGGGGCAGATTCAACCGGCGACTCTTCAACCGTGGTGGGGGTTTCAACTTTAACAACTGCGGCCGGTTCGGCCTCAAACAGAGCCAGCAGAGACTCGGCCAGGGTTTCGCGCATCACAATCTGGTCGCCGGAGGCCAGGATAACGCGCTTCAGCTCGGGAATCTGGCCCTGTTCGGCGCGGAGATACAGCGGCTCCACGTACAATAACGAATTGCCCACCGGCAGCACCAACAGATTCCCCCGGATAACCTCAGAGCCGCCCTGGTCCCACAGGGTAATTTGGGCGGAAATTTCGGGATTCTGGTCAATGCGGCCTTCAATTTGCAGCGGGCCAAAAATCAACTCCTGCTTGGGAAAACGATAAATCACCAATTCGCCGTAATGCTCGCCATCACTGCGGGCGGCCATCCAGGCAATAAGATTGTCTTTGTTATTGGGCGTAAAGGGCTGCATCAACACAAATTCGCTGTTGTCGTGGCCGGGGGAACGGATGATCACGTAATAAGGTTCCACGGGCTGGGTGTTACCGGCAAAGATTTCCAGGGGCACCTGCCACACGTCTTCTTTATTGTAAAAAACATTTACGTCTTCCATGTGATAAATACGGTACATCCCGGCCTGGATGTTGAACAGGTCTTCCGGGTAGCGCAAATGCGCCCTCACCCACTCCGGCATTTCCTGCATAGAGGTGAAGAGTTGGGGGAAGATGACGGCGTAGGTTTTCACCAGCGGGTCGGCCTCGTCAACCACATAAAACGTGAGCGAGCCATCGTAAGCGTCAATCACTACCTTCACCGAGTTACGAATGTAATTAATTTGATTAAAAGGCTCTGAGTAAGGAAAACGGTCGGAAACAGTATAAGCATCTTGAATCCAATACAGGTTTCCATCTGGCCCAATTACCAGGTAGGGATCATGATCATATTCCAGAAAAGGCGCAATCCGCTCCACCCGATCCCGAATGTTGCGATACAATAACACCCGGCTCTCAGGGGTAAATTCCTGGCTGAGCAGCATATTGGTATCGGCCAGGCGTAGGGCAAAAAGCAAGCGTTTGAGCGAACTGTCCATCACCACCCCGCCCGCGCCTTGATAATTGGCGTAAACGTTCTGTTCGCCGCTGGGGTAGTTGAACTCGCGCTCGGTGGTTTTAACAAAAACGTAATCGTCGGGAGCCTCGCCGTAATAAATTTCGGGGCGGTCAACGGTTATATCAACGCTGGATACCGGCGGCAGGTCTTTGATCCACAACTGCGGCAAACCCTCACCCGTAACCTGATCAATGGGATTCATGACCACGCCATAGCCGTGGGTGAACTGCAATTTTTGGGTAACCCAGGTGGGCGATTGCAGTTGGTTTTTATCCAACTCCCGCGCGGCCAGGGCCACCTGCCGCAATTCGCCATTGATCACGTAGCGGTCCAGGTCTATATCTAAAAAGCTATAGTATAACCGGATAGCCTGAATTTGCTGGTAAGTTTGCAACAAAGGCCGGTAATCCCACAGGCGGATATTGCGCAGCGTGGCTTCGTTCTCGGTCAAAGCGGCCTGGGTCAGCGGCTCTACGGTAGGGAAATCCTGCTCCCGCACTTTATCCAGGCCATAAGCCAGGCTGGTAAAAGCGATGTTGTTTTCAATATAGGGCGTTTCGCGGGCCAGCTCATTTGGCTCCACCACGTAACGCTGGACAATGCCCGGAACAAAACCGGTGGCAATAATACCCGCAACAATCCACAAAAAGATCGCCAGCAAACTCAAAGCAACGCGGCGCAGCAGCGTATTGAGCAGTAAAAGCAGGCTGGCGGTCACCGCCACGGCCACCATTACCCACAGGGCCGGCATTGTCACATTGATGTCGGTGTAACTGGGCCCAAAGGCCACCCCCCGCGCCGAGTACATCAGGTCAAAAATATCCAGCCAGTGGCCCAGGGCAAAAGTAAGAAAAATAAAGGCCCCTAAAATTGAAAGGTGAAGCTGCACGTGGGGCAATACAACAATCCGGCCTTCGGACAGGTTGTTTTGTTGGGCCAGCACGTAAATAGCCGCCGCCCCAATAAGCGATAGAAAAAGAACCACAATAAGCCAGGTTTGCACAAAATGGTAAAACGGCAGGCTGAACAGGTAAAAACCAACATCCATGTTCAAAATGGGATCGGTTAAGCCAAAAGGCTGCTGCCGCAAAAAACGCAAAAACAGCAGCCAGTTGCCGGAGGCGGCGCTGCCCACCAGCCAGGTTAAAAATAGGGTAGCGCCCCAAATAGCCCACAAAACAAGTTTTTGGGCCACCGCGGTTTCCTCACTAAAAAACAGCACATTGCGCACCGATTGCCAGCGCGCGATCAGGGTGTTGACCAAAAAAACCAGGGCAAAGGGAACGGCGACGGCCAACCCAACCCCCACTTTAGCCCACAAACCGGTGAGAAAAACCGACTGTAAATTTAAATGTTGGAACCACAAAAAATCGGTATAAAGGCCCACTCCAAAACGCATAGCCAGGTAAACAACGGCCAGGAGGATCAATACAATCCAGATTCTTACGCGCATACTTGTACTCATACCTTTCTACTCCAAACTTAAGTTTTTAACTGCTGCTGTAATTGGGCTATTTTAGCCTCCAGGTCTTCAATTTCTAGGGTCACTTCCGGCGGTGTGGAAATGCCCATCCGGGCCGCCCGGAGTTGCAGGGCATGCAGCCGGCGAGTTTCTACCGCAATCAATTCTTGTAACCGTTTAACGGTAGTAGCCTCTGCCTGGCCAGATTTGGCCGGGACGGCCTGCTCCAACCTGTCGGCAAATTCGGCATATTTGCCCGGCGCTTTGTTTTGCACCAGGGCCAATAATTTTTCCATTTGACCCTGAATATCACAATATTCTATCAGGTGGTGGATCACCGTTTCTTTACTCATCCCCTCCGATAGTTTCATGTAGACCGCCCTAAACTCGTCGTAACACAGATAACGTAACTCCTCGGCGGTAAAAGAAACATTCAATAATTCACGGATACTTTTGGTGTTGTAACTTCTGGCATCAGCATTTTGAGATGAAGTTGACATATCGGCGCTCCCAATTTCTCCTTGTTTGCTATACGAATTACAATTATCAGGTTAAGGTTAGTATACCACTTCTCAACCAGTCTGACCACTTCGGGTGCGTCCCAAAATTTTGGTCAAGCCATCTAATTGGGGTATAATCCCCCGTCGAAATTTATCAACTCTTCCGAATTTTTTATGCCTTTCAAGTTATTGACCCACACCAAAAACTGGCTCAAAGCTCAACCCGGAGAGATGGCCCTTATCCTGGCCCTGGGATTGCTGGGGCTGGCTACCGGCTGGTGGGCCAGGATTATTATTTTGGACGACGCCTTGATCACCTACCGCGTGGCCGAAAACCTGGCTTACGGGCGCGGTTTTGTTTACAACGTAGGGGAGCGGGTGCAAGTGACCACCACTCCCCTCTATGCGCTGGTGTTGGCGGTTGGCACGTGGGTATTTGGCGACGCGCCTACCGCTGCATTGGTTTTGAACATCAGCCTGGCTGCGCTAATCCCCATCCTGGCTTATGTTTTGGGGCGGCGACTATCGGGCCGGATTACGGGCCTTGCCGGGGCCGTCCTGCTCGCCTTTTCTCCGCTGCTGGTCATGGCCTTTAGCATGGAGAGCTACCTCTACGTCACCCTTATCCTGGCCTCGATGGTGGCTTATACGGCGGCGCGCCAGCGTTTGGCCGGGATGTTTGTGGGCGCAACTGCCCTGGTGCGGGGCGACGGCGTGCTGCTGGGCGCCGTTCTGCTCACCTACGATTTGCTGGCGCATCGCCGGCTGCGCTGGCGGCTGATCTTACCCGCCGTCACCATCCCCGCTGCCTGGTATCTGTTTGCCGTCTTTTACTACGGCTCGCCTTTTCCGGCCACTCTGGGAGCCAAAGTGGCCCAGGGCGAACTCAACTGGCTGGGGGTGCGTTTTTTGGACGGCCTCTTGGCCTACTGGGATACCTGGATCCGGGTGCAGAGCCACGATGTTTTTTATCTCGCGCCCCTGCTGATGATCATTGGCCTGGTTCCCGTTGTCCGGGCGGAACGGCCCTGGCTGATCATGATTGGCCGCGACGTTTTGTACGTAATTGGTTTCACCGCCCTGGCGGTGCCTACCACCGCCTGGTATTACGCGCCGTTGATGCCGGGGGTGGCCCTGCTGACAGCCCGGGGAATTCAGTTTACGGCTCAAGGCCTGACCAACCTTGGGCTTAAATCAGTAATTTCCGTTATGAGTGGGTGGCCCCCCTCTAACTCCCCCCACCGGGGGAACCGGCCAACTTCCCCCCCGTTGGGGGGGATTGAGGGGGGGCTTTCCGCCAAACGCGGGGGGGCAACAACCGGCCATATTTTTTTGCAGTATGTGCTTGCCGCCGGCCTGGTGACCCTGCTCTTGACCGGCCTCTACCCGGTCACTGCCGCCATTGTGCAGCAAAGCCCCGACTGGAAAGCCCAAGTTTATCCCGACACCGCCCGTTGGATTGCGGCCAATACCAATGACGCGGCCAACTTGGCCACCATTGATATTGGCCACCTGGGCTACTGGTCAAAAAAACATGTTATTGACATTGTAGGCTTGGCCCAACCCGATGTCGGCCCTCAAATTGCCCGGGGCGATTTTGGCTACGCCATTCGCCATTACCGGCCCGACATGGTTTTGATCGGCCACTCCTGGCTGCCGGAAGTGCAGCGCACAGAATGGTTTCAAACCAACTACGCGCCCCGGCGCTACTTTAAGTTCAAAACCCTGGACGAACCGTTACTCCTTTTTAGCCGTCCCCAGGGGGTCAAGGTGCAGCCCGACTCAATTCCGGCCACAGCCATTCAGCCGCTTGAGGTGGACTTCAACCGGCAAATCATCTTGACCGGCTATCACCTCAAACAACCTCTCTCGCCCGGCAGCCCCATGAACCTGACCCTTTTCTGGCAGGCCGCCGCGCCCATAGCGGTTGATTTTACCGTGTTTGTGCAATTGCTTGACCCGAATAACCGTATTGTGGCTCAAAAAGACAACAAACCCCAGGATGGTTTTTACGGCACCCTCTACTGGCAACCCGGCGAAGTAGTGATTGACCTGCACTCCGTGCTCATTCCCCCCGATATTCCGCCCGGCCAATACAACCTCCTGCTCGGCTTCTACGAAACCGAAACAGGTTTGCGCCTGCAAATTCTGGATGAAACCGGCGCCTTCAAAAGCGACCACGTGCGGCTAACGGGCATCAAAGTGCAGTCGCCCTAAAATCCTTTGCCAAAATAACATGGGGGACATACGGCTACTACCCCCGGTGGCGGCTACCCCCGGTAGCGGCTACCCCCGGTAGCGGCTACCCCCGGTAGCGGCTACCCCCGGTAGCATAGCACCGGCTTGCGGGCGGCGTTAACCTCGTCCAGCCGGGTGACCGGGGTATGGTGGGGGGCGGTGTGCAGCAGGTCGGGGTTTTCCCTGGCCTCCTCCGCAATCTTGACCAAAGCGTCAACAAAGGCATCCAGAGTTTCTTTGCTTTCGGTTTCGGTTGGCTCAATCATCAAAGCCTCGTGCACAATGAGCGGAAAATAAACCGTGGGCGGGTGGAAGCCATAGTCAATCAGGCGTTTGGCAATGTCCATGGTATGCACCCCCTCGGCAATGTTGCCGGCGGCCACAAATTCGTGCATGCAGGGGCGGTTGTATTTAACGGGATAAAGTTTTTCCAGCCTGGCCTTGAGGTAGTTGGCATTGAGCACAGCGTTAAAAGTGACCTCCCGCAAGCCGGCCTCGCCCATCATCATAATGTAGGTTAAGGCGCGGATGAGCATGCCAAAGTTGCCGTGGAAGGCTTTCAAGCGGCCAATGGATTTGGGGGGCATCACAAATTGATAAGCCTCCCCCTCCCGGCCAACAATGGGGCCGGGCAGGAAAGCAAGCAGTTTTTGGTTGACGCCAACCGGGCCGGAGCCAGGCCCGCCGCCGCCGTGCGGGGTGGTGAAAGTTTTGTGCAAATTAAAGTGCATCACGTCAAAGCCCAGGCCGCCGGGCCGGGCCACGCCCATCAGGGCGTTCAGGTTGGCCCCATCGCCATAAACCAGGCCGCCGCAGGCGTGAATGGTGTCAATAACCTCGCTGATTTGTTCCTCAAACAGGCCCAGGGTGTTGGGATTGGTCAGCATCAGGCCAACCACGGTGTGATCGCACACTGCCTTGAGCGCCTCAAGGTCAACATTGCCGCGCTCATCAGAAGGAATCTCCACCGCCTGAAACCCGCTCATGGCTACCGAGGCCGGGTTGGTGCCGTGCGCGCTGTCGGGGATGAGCATTTTGGTGCGCCCGGTATCGCCGCGAGCCAGATGGTAGGCCCGCATCATCAGCACCCCGGCAAACTCGCCATGCGCCCCGGCCGCCGGCTGCAAACTGATCCCGGCAAAGCCGGAAATTTCTTTGAGCGCCTCTTGCAGCCGGTACATCAACTCCAAATTGCCTTGCACCATCGTTTCCGGCTGAAAGGGATGGGTGCGGGCAAAACCCGCCATCGCCGCGGCGGCTTCATTCACCTTGGGGTTGTATTTCATGGTGCACGAGCCAAGCGGATAAAAATGAGAATCAATGCTGAAATTCTTTTGGGAAAGCCGGAGGTAATGGCGCACTAACTCCAACTCGCTGATCTCGGGCAGGTTGACTTCATCCCGGATCAATGCCGGGGGCAAAGGGGTTTCGGGCACGTCCAACTCTGGTAAGGAAAAAGCGGTCCGGCCCGGCGAACTCATTTCAAAGAGCAAAGGTTCAGGCGCTTGCCACATCAGGTTACCTCCTTTTTAGTAGACAAGAGACTGGCGGTCATCAGGCCGCCTCGCTTAAGGCCGTTACCAGGCGATCAATTTGAGCTTTGCTGTTCATTTCGGTAACGCAAACCAACAGGTCGTGAGGCCGGTCCGGGAATCTGCGGCTCAAAACATAGCCGGGCAGAATTTTTTGTTGGTTGAGTTGTTGGGCAATTTTCAGGGCCGGTTTGGGGCAGCGCACCACAAACTCTTTAAAAAAGGGACGCTGGTTGATAACGGCGTAGCCGTTCAATTTGTCAATTTCGGCGGCGGTATAGTGGGCTTTGTGGTAGCACAATTCGGCCACCCGGCGTAGTCCCTGCTTGCCCATAGCGGCCAGATAAATGGCCGCGCCCAGGGCCACTAAACCTTGATTGGTGCAGATATTGCTGGTGGCCTTTTCCCGGCGAATGTGCTGCTCGCGGGTAGACAGGGTGAGCACATAACCGCGCCGGCCGTTTGTGTCGGTGGTTTGGCCCACCACCCGGCCCGGCATTTTGCGGATCAATTTTTGAGTGGTGGCAAAGATGCCCAGGTAGGGGCCGCCAAAGTTCAGGTTGTTGCCCAAACTTTGCCCCTCGCCGGTCACAATGTCGGCGCCGTAGTGACTGGGGGGCTTGAAAAGGCCCAGGCTGATGGGATCAATGTGCATGATAAACAGCGCGCCGGCGGCATGCACGGCCTCGGCCAGACGGTCAACGGCTTCCAATTCTCCAAAAAAGTTGGGAGATTGCACAATGAGGCAAGCGGTCTTCTCATCTAACATTTCTTTTAAGGCGTCTAAATCGTGAGCGGGGTTCTCATCGCCGGTAACGGTGAAGGGCGTGCCCTGCAAGTAAGTGCGCATAACTTCCCGGTACTGGGGATGAACATTGGGCGACACCAATATTTTGGGGCGATTTCCCCTGGCCGCGTTAACGCTCATAATGGCCGCCTCGGCCAGCGCGGTGGCCCCATCGTAATGGGAAGCGTTAACCACGGCCATGCCGGTCAATTCGGCCAGCATGCTCTGGTATTCAAAAATGGCTTGCAGCGTGCCCTGGCTGGCCTCCGGCTGGTAGGGGGTATAAGCGGTGTAAAATTCGCTGCGCATTTGGAGCTGCGGCACAACGCTGGGCACAAAATGATTATAGGCCCCGGCCCCCAAAAACCAGAGGTAATGGTGGGCGTCAACATTGGCCTCGGCCATCCGGGCCAATTCGGCCAGCGCCTCCATTTCCGAGAGCGGGCGCGGCAGGTTCAGCCGGGGAAAACGCGCCGCTTCCGGCACAACGTTAAACAACGTTTCCACCGCCTCGACCCCAATCGCTTCCAACATGGCCTGTTGGTCGGCGGTGGTGTTGGCTACGTAGGTCATGGGCAATCCTTTCGTGTTTGAGCCGGCGAGTTGGTTTGGCCAATCACCCATTTATGGATTCGCCGATTCGTTTTTTGGCCGGCCCCTACTCCTCGGCCTGGGCCACCTGTTCGTATTCATCGCCGGAGAGCAAATCGTCCCATTGTTTGGGGTCTGATGGTTGTAATTTTATCATCCAGCCTTCGCCAAAGGGATCGCTGTTAACCAACTCCGGCTCGTCCTCCAGCGTCACATTGGTTTCTACGATTTCGCCGCTCATGGGGATATACAGATCGCTGGCGGCTTTAACGGACTCTACTACGCCAAAAATTTCACCTTTTTCCAGCACCGCTCCCACTTCCGGCAATTCCACAAAAACTACGTCACTCAAACTTTCCTGGGCAAAATCGGTGATGCCCACCACAATCAGGTCGCCTTCCCGGCGCGCCCATTCGTGAGTATCCTGGTATTTTGCTTTTGCATCGAGTTTCATGAGGAATTTTCCTTTCTGTTTCTAAATAAATAGAGCCATTATTACAATATCGTCATACCGCCCCTCAATTTTGCGGGCTTTCTTTTTTACTTGCGATAGGCAGGCACGTACAAAGGCCGTTTAATCACCACTGCCGCTTTAGGCTTGTGGCGAATCAAAATTTGAAGGTCGGTCCCTATTCCGGCATAGTTGGAACGGACAAAGGCATTGCCGCAGTATTTGTCAACCGTAGGCGCATACAGGCCGGTTACCACCACGCCAATTTCCTCACCGCCCGCTGCCGATAAAACAGGATAATCCTGGCGCGGCACGCCTTTGTCGGTTAATGCAAAACTGACCAGCTTTTTAGCCACGCCGTTTTCTTTTTGTTTGAGCAGCGCTTCCCGGCCGATGAAATCGTTTTGAAACCGGCAAGCCCACTCCAGGCTGGCCTCGAGGGGCGTGATGTCGGGGCCAATTTCGTGGCCGTAAAGGGCAAAGCCCGGCTCAAATCTAAGGCTATCGCGGGCCGCCAGGCCAATAGGCCCAACCTCGATACCGGCGGTCCGGCCGGTATTAAGAATGGCCGTCCATATTTGCCGGGCGTGTTCAGCCGGAAAGAATATCTCCACGCCGTCTTCGCCGGTGTAGCCGGTGCGGCCAATAACGGCCGGCACGCCGTCAACCTTATCCTCAATGGCCGTAAACCGGGGCGCGGCGGCCAACTGAGCCGGGGTGAGTTTTTGCAGCAGGCTGATGGCTTTTGGCCCTTGCAGAGCCAGCATATAAGTTTCCGCCGACACATCTTTGACCGCAACCTGATACCCCCCGGCATGCTCTTGCAGCCACCGGTAATCCTTGTTCAGATTGCCGGCATTGACCACCATTAACCAACGGCCCGGCAATTTGTAAATAAAAACATCGTCCACAATCCCGCCGTGGTCGTAACACAGCAGGGCGTAGTGGGCCTCGTTGGGGCGCATCAGGCCAATATCCCAGGTAACAAGTCTGTTCAGATAAACTTCAGCGTCGGGGCCGGTGATGGTGACCTGCCCCATGTGGTCAATGTCAAATACGCCCGCCGAGCGACGGACCAGGTGGTGTTCGGCAAGGGGGCCGGGGGGGTATTGCACCGGCATTTCCCAACCGGCAAAGGGCACCATGCGGGCATGGTGGTCAACGTGCCACCGGTAAAGGTTTGTTCTCTTTAATTCCTGGCTCATTTTCACTCCGTTTGGCTGCAAAATCACCTCAAAATGAGAACGGGCACTACAAACGTGTGCCCGTAAACCTCTGTCCTGAACCTGAGAGATTGACCCCTGTATTCTGCTAGAATAAGCGAGACGGCAAATTGGAACATGACCTCTGTCACATCCTTTCTGTCGGTCTACCGGGGGTTGCCCCGTCGGTGCAGTCAACAATTTAGACTGTCTCTCCAGAGGCGCTGTTTGTGCAACGACCCGTTTGCCTGAGAGTTTCGGCCAGAAGCTTGGCTTGTTTCGTGGTCTTGCCCCTTCGGCGGCCTGTTTTGATTTCAAATTACCTCTCTGAAATCAACAGACGCTCTCTCGTTACACATTAGCCAGCCGATATTCAGTTGTTATCTGGAGTAGGGGCAGTGTAGCACATGGGGCGCGCTTTGTCAATCTGGCTTAAGCCGGTATTTTGGCCGCAATTTTATTGACCATCTCGGCAATATCTGAAGGCAAAAAGGGTTTTGACAACCACGGCAGGCCGGATTTATCCAGAAAAACACGGGTGTCTATATCCACCACGTTGCCGGTAATAAATATAAAATTATGCGCCAGGTGAGGATATTGGGCCGATACCTTTTGGTAGAGTTCCGGCCCGGGAATATCGGGCATCAGGATATCGCAGATGATCAGGTTGTAGGTTTGGCCGTTCAATTTTTGCAGAGCAATGTTGCCGTTGGGGGCGGTTTCGGCCGTATGTCCGGCCTGGTCCAGGACCCGCTGGAGCAGATTCAGGATGGGCACTTCATCGTCTACCACCAAAATCCGCAGTTTGTCCGGCGTTGTTCCGGCCAAAGCCGGGGCCGGAACCGGGCCGGCCGGTTGCGCCGCCGGTTCAATAACGGGCAGTTCAATGTGGAAAACAGCGCCTCCTGCGGGCGCGTTTTCGGCGTGGATGCGCCCTTTGTGCTCGCTGATAATGCCAAAACAAATCGAAAGCCCCAGGCCGGTACCCTGGCCAACCTCTTTGGTGGTAAAGAAGGGGTCAAAAATCCGGCCAATAATCTCATCCGGGATACCCGGCCCGTTGTCGGCAAAACTCAGATGAAGCATGCCCGCCCGTTCCTTAGACTTAATGATCAGTTGGCGAGGGCCTGCCACCGTATCTAGAGTCTGGATGGCGTTGATAATCAGGTTCACAAACACCTGCTCCAGTTGATGAGGGTCGCCCATAGTGAGGGGCAAATTGGCATCTAAATGGGTAATCACCTCAACGGAATGATTCTCTAACTGGGGCTTCATCAAAGAAAGGCTAACTTTGATTATCTCATTGACCGCAATGGCCACGGCTTCCAGGTCAATTTTGCGGGCAAAGGTCAACAGGTCTCGCACAATCACGCGGGCGCGCTGGGCCTGGCGAAAGATGATTTCCAGGTCCTCTTGATACATGGCCGGCAGATTGCTCTTTTGTAGGAGAGTGGCATAACCGATAATGGACGTGAGCGGATTGTTGAGTTCGTGGGCCACGCCGGCCACCAGCTTGCCGGTAGCCGATAACTTTTCGGTTTGTTGCAGTTGTTGTTCCAATTCTCGGCGCTGGGTGATGTCTCTGGCAATACAGTGAATGCCAACGGGTCTACGCCCCTCCCGCTGGACACGCACGGTCACTTCCAGCAGGACTTCTTGTTTGTTTTTGCCCAGGATGGGCAACTCAAAAGTGGCCGGCGATTCAGGCGACCCCAGCCGTTCTTTGAGCAGCTTATAAAGTTTGGGCAGGTGTTTAGGTTTGACAAATTTATTCAGGGGCGCGCCGATAATTTCATTGGCCTGATAGCCGCTTGTTTTGAGAGTCACTTTATTAACGCTGCCGATTCTAAAGTGACCGTCCAGAGTAAAAATCAAATCATTGGCATTATCAAAAAGGTCACGGTAATTGGCTTCGGCGGCGCGGATTTCTTCAAAGAGGCGGGCATTTTCCAGGGCTACGGCCAATTCGGCCGCAATGGCCACAAACAGACGCAGGTCGTTTTCATCAAAGGCATTCAAGCGAGGACTCTCGGCATTGAGTACGGCCACAACCTGGCCGTTCAGGATTACGGGCACGCAGAGTTCAGACTGGGTATCCGTCATTAATTCGTAATAGTGTTTGGCTTTACGCACATCAGGCAACAAAAGCGGTTTACAATGGCGGATAACCCACCCGGCTGCGCTGCCATCCATCCGAATGTGGACCTCGGAGCCAAGGTCAAAACCGGCCATAGCCGGGTGAGGCGCAATGCAAGCGCCGTCTGCGGTGGGCAGAAAAAAGCCCAGCCGTTCGACGCCCAGGGTGCGATGCAAGGCGGCAATGGTGCCTTTTAATACCTGGTCAAAATCAAGGGAAGAGGCCGCCGCCACCATCACTTCTTGCAGCACTTTTGCTTCGGCCAGGTGGCGGGTGGTTTCGTCATAAAGACGGGCGTGTTCAATAGTTACTGCCGCTTGGGCCGTCATTGTTTCGGCCAGGCGTAATTCGTGATTGGTGAAGGTATCGGTTACCTCCTGGCGACCAATTTCCACCAGGCCAATTGTCTGGCGGCGGTAAATCAGGGGGATGAGCAGCAGCACCTGCACCTCAAGTTCCTGCAGCCAGGCTAAGCCTTCGGCAGAAAGATCGGCGGCGTCCACGGCCAATAACATTGGCGCTTGCACTTCCAACACAGACCGCGCCAACTCAAAACCATCCAGCGAACGGATAACTTTTTCGGGGCGTTTCAACCCTGGCCCGGCGTAACCTTGTCGCGTCCAAAGTTGATTCTCATCTCGTTGCCACCGCGAAATAATACACAAGTCGGCCTTAAGCGCCTCAACAATTTGGCGGCTGACAGCGTCTAGCACTGTATCCAGGGCCAGATCTGAAGTGACAATGGCCATCGCCTCAAAGAGCAGGGCCTGCTCTTCAGAACGTTGGCGGGTTTCTTCCAGAAGACGGGCGTTTTCAATGGCCAGGGCGGCGTGGTCGGCAATGGTACTGAGTATTTTCAGGCCGCTATCGCTCAAATAGTCCGGGCGCATGTTCATCAGCTCGATAACGCCGATGATGTGGCCATCAACTTGCATGGGCACACACATAATGGACTTGGTCTGAAAACCGCTTTGTTTATCAATGCTGCCAAAAAAACGGCCGTCTTTGGTGACATCCGGGATCAGGGCCGGTTTTTGGTGAGAAGCCACCCAGCCAATCACGCCCTGGTTGGCCCGCAGGCTCAATCCACGCACCGCATCCGCCCCTTCGCCCACGGCGGCCCGGATCACAATTTCTTGCCCCGACGCCTCCAACAAGGCCACCGACCCGGCCTCGGCTTCAAAAATCTCGTTGGTTTTGGTGATAACTTGACTAAGAACCTTTTGCATGTCCACGGAACAGACACCTCAATTTTTGATTGTAACAAAGCCCCTAAAATTGCGCAATAAGTAATTATTCCCCCTGTCTCTCTCATCAACTTCGCAATTTTAAAGTTTAGTGCTATGATGAGGGGGAGAAACAAAGTTTGAAATTTGCCGCTGGGTCATTGGCCAGGAGACGCTATGACTTACAATCTTGTCATCAAGAACGGACGTATTATCACCGCCGGCGAAGATTTTAGGGGCGATGTGGCGGTTTCCGGTGAAAAAATTGCCGCCATTGGCCAGAACCTCCAGGGCAGGCAAGAAATTGACGCGCAGGGGTTATACGTTATTCCCGGGGCCATTGACGGGCACGTCCACCTGCAAATGCCCATTGCCAATTGGATTACGGCAGATAATTTTGAACAGGGGACCATTGCCGCGGCCTGCGGCGGGGTAACCAGTATTGTTGATTTTGTTGAGCCGAAAAAAGGTCAAGACCTGGTGGAAGCGCTTGACCGGCGCCGCGAGTTGGCCGACGGGCAGGTAGTGATTGATTACGGGCTGCACATGACCCTGCGCGACTCCGACCCGGCGATCCTGGCCCAGGTTCCCGCCGCCTACGCCGCAGGATGCGCCACCTTCAAACTCTACACAGCCTACCCCGGTCTTTACCTGGCCGACGATGAACTCTACCGCACGCTCCTGGCCGTAGCCGAAACAGGCGGACTGGCCGTAGTGCATGCCGAAAATTATCCCGTGATCACCGAGGTCTGGCAGCGTTTGGCCGCGGCCGGCAAAGTAGCGGCCAAATGGCACCCGCACAGCCGGCCCGCGGTAACCGAGGCCGAAGCCGTAAACCGGGTGCTTTCGATTGCCCACCTGGCCGGAGCGCGGGCTTTGATTTTTCACCTTTCCTGTGGTGAGGCGGCGCGAGAATTGGCCTCCGCCAAAGAGCGAGGCTGGGCCGCATTTGGCGAAACCTGCCCCCAATATTTAACTCTGCCGGATGATATTTACGAACGGGAGAACATGCCCGGCACCTGGTTTATCTGCCAGCCGCCCATTCGGGGGACGGCGCAAGCGGCTCAATTGTGGCAGGCGCTGGGCCAGGGCGTGATTGACCTTATTTCCACCGATCACTGCCCCTTTTCAGCCACCCTCAAAAAACAGGGCGAGGCCAACTTTATGCAGACTCCCGGAGGCGTGTCGGGCATCGAAACCCGGCTGGCCCTGGCCCACACTTTTGGCGTGCTGGCCGGGCACATTGGCCTGAAGCGTTGGGTAGAGGTTTGTTGCACCTCTCCCGCCCACCTGCACCGGATGGTGGGTAAAGGCCACCTGGCCCCCGGTTACGACGCCGACATTGTGCTGTTTGACCCGCGCCAAAAAGTAACCTACAGCGCCGATGTGCTGCACTCTAATATTGAGTATACCCCCTACCAGGGCGTCACAGTTACCGGCGCGCCGGTAACCACCATCAGCCGGGGCGAGATAATTATGGAGCAGGGAAAATTTGTAGGGCGTCAGGGGCGCGGGCGCTTTCTGAAGCGAAAGTTCTGACAACCGGCCAAGCACTACCGCCTATTGGTTCTCTTTTGTGATTCGCCATTTATAGCTAGATACCCCCCACGTCTTGGACCCCTCGGCGGCTATTTCACCCGACTCTTTATAAGTGACCACAAAGTTGTAGGTGCCGGGTTTCATTTCAACCACCTCGGCTTCATGGGCGGCTATTTCCAGCGTTTCATCGTCAATCTCAACGATAACGTCTTCATCCAGTTCATTGAAAATGGCTACCAGCGCGACACCGATCGGCGTGGGCGTGACCGTAGGCGTGGGCGCAGGCGTGGGCGTGGGCGTGATAGTCGGTGTAGGCGTGGGCAGGGGCGCTCGCCCGCTGGGTTTGATTCTGAACACTACTTCCTTTTCGGCTACGGCCAACTCCGAAAGGTCAACCGGCGCATTGCGGAATACATCATCAATACCGCTGTTGACTCCCTGGGCAATATTGTCCCCGATCAGGGGCAGTGGAATTTCATTGATCCCCTGCAAATAAAAGTGGGGTTTTCCATCTTCCAGTTGCAGCGCTACCAGGAGGGCAAACTGGATGTTGCCCCAATCGGCCTTGATGTCAATTTGGTTGGGGGGGCGCATATCCAAAAAAACGTCGTCAAAGTATGCGCCCAACATGGCTTTGGCGCCTTGGTTGATCTCTGCTTCCGTGTAGCGGTTCTCGCTTTCCAAATTCAAATGGTCAAAAGTCCAGGTATAGCTGTTAATGGATTGTCGTAAAAACCAACCCGCGCCATAAGAGCCGCCAACGAGCAAAAGCGCGACCACCGCCACCAGGAGAAAGGCAAACAGGAGAGCCAGCCGCATCAGCCGGCCGCTGGCTCGCCCCAGCCGATTCAGGAAAAGGTTGGGCATCACTAATTTCAAAAATTTCTCCAGCCCATCCTTTTGATTTTTGCCCTGTTTGACCGCCTGGGCAGCGGCTGCGGCCAGGTCGTTCCGGTTGATGAGCAAGAACCAGCGTTCAAAATCGCCGTTATAGAGATAACTTTGCGCCTCCTGACGATTCTTTTCGCACAAAATAACCAGCTCTTTGACCGTTTTGGCCGACTCGCCGCTCTTAAAGGTATAGAGGGCCATGGCCTGCACCCCGGAAATCAAGGCCTCAAGTTCATGCTGAAGCTGCTGGGGAGTCAAACGCTGTTCAGGATCAGGAGCGGTGGCCCGGGGAATGATCTGGTCCAATTGTTTGGGCAAACTCTTGTCAATTTTGCGGGCCGGGGTAAATTGGCCGTGCATCTCTTTTAATTTATGCACGTTAAACTCACCGCCAAACGGTTTCACCGGATGCTGCCCCGTAACCAGGTGATGCAGCGTAGCCCCCAGCGCGTAAACGTCGGAAGCGGGGGTAGCCTCGCCCAACCACTGTTCCAGGGGCGTGTAACCAATACTGCCGGCGGCCTGGGTGGCCATCAGGTCGCCCGTGGTTTCAACCGGCTTGGCCTTGGCCAGACCAAAATCTACCAGCCACACCCGCCCATCATCGCCCAGCAGAATATTGGCCGGTTTGATGTCGCGGTGCATCACCGGCTCGTCGCCCTGGCTGTGCATGTAGTTGAGGGCGCTGCACACGTCAATGGTGTAGCGCACGGCTTCGCGCCAGGGAATTTTACCCTCGCCTTTTTCCAAAACGTCTTTCAGACTTTGGCCTTCGATATATTTCATCACCAGGTAGTTGCTGCCCGCAACAGAGAAGTAATCGTAAATTTCGGGGATATTGGGATGGCCGGGATGGTTGAGTTGAACCAACAGGTTGGCTTCCCGTTCAAAATTGGCCCGGTACAATTCAAGTTCTTTGTGCGACACGCCTTCCGGGGCCAACATTTGTTTGACTACACAGGCTCGCTTTAATTTGATGTCTTCGGCCAGGTAGGCCGCGCCAAAACCACCCCTGCCCAGAATCTTATCCAGCCGGTATCGTTCCTGGAGAATCCGACCGGTTTTGAGATCGGCGATAGCGGTGGCGGTTATTTCGTGGCCCAGTTTTGCCGCCTCACCGGCTGCTCCGGCCGGAGGCATAGCTTTGGTTCGGCCTTCGATCTCGCGGGGATCAGGCATGGCCCTGGTTTGTCCATCGTCTGCCAATCCGGCATTGGGCATGGCCACCGTCTCGCCGTCGTCTTCGGTTTCAGCGGCGGCAGGCGACAGCCTGGTCAACTCATCCTCGGCTATGCCAAGCTCAGAAACAATTTGGGTTGGCCCCTCCTCACCCACTATCGTCACCTCGTCGCCGCCCTGAGCCTGACTGCTCACGACGGTCGCCGCCTCATCCGGTGTTTCGGCCAGGTCGGCGCCACAGTGGGTACAAAATTTGACTTTTTTGGACAGTTCTGCGCCACAGTTTGGACAATAAAATGCCATTGTTCCTCGCCTCACTTTTTTCAAAAATGCAATAGCTAGTTTCTGGTGCAAAAGTGTCGATTGAGTAGAATAGTCGGAGGTGAACCAAAGGAGACCAAAGACTATGCTACGAGATCGTT
>JAFGDY010000174.1 GCA_016931895.1 Anaerolineae bacterium | reverse complement strand
GGTCTGCCATGCTTCTCGCTCCTGTTGAAGATAGGCAGTCGTGTCCACACCTTCCCAGATTTCTTGATGAAGTCCGGCTAGATATTCTACGTAATTATGCGGTTGTGGACTGAGAACAATCAGCCTTTCTTGGATATCCACCAATAGTCGATCACCTGCCTGAATATTCAGTTGTTTCCGGGCGGCACTTGGTAGAGCGATTTGATAGCGATTACTGACCTTTACAGTTACACCTTCACTCATCGTGACCTCACAAAGCAAAATATATTATTTGCTTTGTATTTTAGCCCTATTTACCGAATCCATCAAATTTTGAAACAAAAATTTGAGCGAGAATATAGCGGAGATAAAAAACAAGCAACTAACGCTCGGCTTCAAGCGCCCGCCTGAAGCGTTCCAATCAAAAACAACTCACCCACGCAAGCCGACTCTCGTAAAAATGGGCCGCTGTTGGGGTCGCTTGCAAGCCGTTGTTAGGCGTGTTTCAAAATTCTATATCTCCCTTTACATCGAATGCGATCTCTGTATGAAAAGTGTACTCTTCAAAGATATGCCGTTCTACTTCCTGAAATTTAGAACTAGAAAAGAAAGTCGTTAACTGGTTTTTCCTTACTTTTTTGGTATTAAACGGTAGCGAATAATCATTGTGGTCATTAAGGGCAAGTTTGCCTTCATCAAAAACTAAACCACTATTACCAAAAATGACTTCTAATTGTCCTGCTTCATCATGGAAATAAACTTCATTAGTTTTTACTTTCAGGTATTTTGCAAATATCATCATGATTTTCGCTGGCCGGGTCTCTTGCCTGACCTGTTCAAATGAGGAATCCGCTATAGTTTCCCAAGGATACTCTAAAACTATTTTCCCAAACATAAAAAATTCTGCCAATAATAATAACATTTTGAGTGGGATGTAAACTTTACGATTTTCCTCCAAAATGGTTACTAAGAAAACTTCTCGAAACTTCGTTGAATATAAGGTATTCTTTAACGGTAATGTGACAAAATTCTTGTAAAAATCATCAGCAGTAACGGTTCTAAGTCTGCGCTCTGTATCAAGAACAATTAGATTTATGTGAGTTAAATCTTGTGCATACTCTTTGAACTTTTCATCTTTTAGGGCAATGACCTCAGCCACCATATTCGCATACTGTTCAGGACGGGGCAATTCCTGTAAAATAGCTAAGGCATCTCCTTTTGGCGTTCCATCAGCAGATGTTATTTGAATCTTATTCACTTTTAGCGTTACTTGATCCTCTTTATGCCGATAGGTATTCTGATTTATGATTTCGTTAACATAATTTGGTATATTTCTAATTCGTGCATTAGACTCAGAAAAGTAAAACTCTGTAACTTCCACCCCAAAATAAATATCAAAGTTGCTATTTCTTATTTTGAAATCAGGACGTTCTGAGCTAATAATCTCCGCCCAATCACTTTCCTCGTATACTAAGTTAAAAATATCTCGTTCACTTTTCTTCTTACTTATCATAGCAGTAAAATTACAATCTAAAATTAGTCTTATTCCAAAGCGCCTAACGCCGCGGCTTCAAGCGCCCGCCTGAAACCAAACTACCAGAACCAACTCACCCACGAAAAACTACACTCAAAAAAAACGCTGCTATCGGGGTCGCTTGCAAGCCGTTGTTAGCTGGCTGTTCTAGCGCAATGCCGATTGTAAATATCCCCCCACACAAAACCCTACAACCCTGTTTCCGGTAAGAATTGCGGCCATTGTGGCGGTGGGGTTGAGGTCGCTGGCGATTGAGATGGCTCAGGCGTGGCCCCGGCTGACGGCGGCGCAACAATTGTAGATGTACCCGTGGGCGATGGGGAAGGGAAAAAGGTGGGGGTGGGGGTAGGTGAAGGGGAAGTGATGGGCGTAGAGGAGGTTACAACCAATGTCTGCACCGTGCGAGTAAACCAGTACAAGCCCATCCCCGACCCTGCTGCCTCTGAAAAGAAAAAGAGCGCTTCATTGTCAATGGCTGCACCAGTCGGTAAACTGGTGATTTCTACCTCAAAGATCGTGGTGATCACGGTCGGATACGGCGGATTGGTGGGCCAGTACCACAGGATATAGCGATCAAGATAGACTCCCACGTTGGCCGTAGCTTGCAGGTTATCCCGCCAATCCGTATTGGCAGGAACGGTCGTCTGCATAAAGAAGATATTGGCCGGGTGACAAACGGTGGTCAGGGCCATGGTATAGGTGAGCCGATCGCCTACCTGCGCTACCGCTTTATCCACCTCAAATGCCGTTCGCGCCTGCTTGTAGAAGTGATATGGCGTCGGCGTGGGCAGCGGCGATTGAGACAGACCTTCTGCATTGGCCGGACACTCCAGCAGATCTTGTCCCACCACCCAAGCTATTGCCAACACCGACAACAGGACCACTAACCGCGCTTCGATTTTTGTCATTGAGCCAAGCCCTCTACCCTTGCTTGAAGATAATGGGCAAAAACATGCCGCCAGGGCCAACCCCACCACCTGAACCGGCAGCCACCGGCTGGTCAAACCAGCCAGCCGTCCCCGGGCCGGTGCGCAAGGCCCAACCCGCAGAGCCGGAAGCCGCGCTCACCCCACTGCCGGATGGGGCTGTGGTGAACAACAAAGCCCGGTCGGTCAATGCCGGGTAAGGGTTGGGCAGCCCGCTGCCCGGCAACGCCGGCCACTTCGCCAACAGTTTACCCCGCATAGAGAAAATGTGCCACGCCCACTGCCCTTCAACACCGGCCGCCAGCCAAATGTAGACGCGGGCCACAGTGGGATTGGTCTGCATCGATTGGCCGGCCGGCGGTTGCCATTCCCAGAGGGCCTGCCCATTCTCCGGCGACAGGGCGCGTAGATAAGCAGAGCCGGACGCCAGCAATTGCGGCGGGTCGGCGCTATAGGCCAACGCCGGTTGAGCCAGCAGGGGGTCGGTATCTATCAGCCAGGCCACCTGCTGTGAGGCCAGGTTCACCGCCGCCAACTTGGGGCCAGGGCAATTGAGGCCCACAAAAACCTGTTCCGGGCCAAGCACCGGTGGGGTGAGCGGTTCGCACGCGCTGCCCGCACTGGCGATAATGTCTGTTTTCCAGGCCAGCGCACCCGTTGCGCGGCTAAATACCGACAATGTGACCCCGGGCGCAAAGCCGGAGGCGGCGTACCGGCTTTGATGCGCCACGTAGAGATAGGTCTCGTCCAGGGCCGGGGTTTGGGGCAAGGAGGTATGCCAATTGGCAGCGTCACCAATCGGTTTCAGACCACCCCAGCCAACCGAGGGGCCGCTTTCAAGATTATACAGGTGATAGAGCGATAGATAATCCCTGGGCGGCAACACAAAACCGCCATCACGACCCACCATATACACGTGGTCATCCCGGCCCACCGGCTGAGTCAAAATAGAAAGCGACGGATACTGATACGCCCAATACACCCCATCTTGCAGACGATACCCGCTCACCAAACCCCACGTGGCCGGCACAACCAGCCGGTTGCCCACCAACGCGCCGTGGAAATTGTCACTCGAGCCGGTAAGGCCGCCCCACCAATATTGACCGTTGTCCAGCCGGTATACCTGAAGGATATTGTCCTTTTTGTAATACACCCGGCTTTCGTCGGCGGTCACATACAGGCTATCCGGACCGGCGGCCTGCCACAACGGCTCAACCGGCCCCAATGGCCCGGAACGACGGGCGGCACGGGTATTGCCTGGGTCACTGTGCGGCTGAGGCCAGTCGGCCTGGTCGGGTTCGGGCGGGCCATCAAGCCGGTAGGTCAGCGTATACACCTCTGTTTCCGGCGTGGTGATAGACAGGGTGAGGGTGGTCACATTGCCCGGCCTGACCTCGTCCACCACCTGGGCGGCCACGACCGGTTGAGTGACACCCACATTGTTGCTATCTACCCACCAGTAGGACAGGGTATAGCCGCTGTTGAGCGGCCAGCTATAGACGCCGGTATTTTGAATAACCACCGTATCGGTAAAAGTGGAGCCGGGCAATGGCTGGGGCGGCTGTTTTTGTTCCACCAACATGTTCCAGCGAAAGTCCGGGGTGAGGGTGGTCAGGTTGCCAGTTCCGTCATCTCGCACGACTTGGATACCGGTGTAGTAATGGACGAGGGTTTGGAGGTAGGAAGACCATTGGGGGAAATTAATCGGCGCAGTAGTATCTGTGAATACAGTTTTCCCCACTGCCCAACGAGATGAACCATTTTGCCCCAAACCAATCGTTGGTGTCAATGGTGGGCTAATAGGGTCAAGAACACTTTGCAAGTATTGAAAATCATTGGAATCAGTGCTGGTCTGTGTCTGAACACCTGCCTCTTTCCGAAATTGGGCATCAATTGCACCCTGGCTGTGTAATACTGGATTGATTATATCTTCCACTGCTTTAGCTTGGGGATGTGTCATATAAATGCCATTTGTTTGGCTAGTGGCGGTAATAGCTAAAGGGAAAAAAGCAGGAGTTCTGGTAATTGGAGGTGTCCAATCAAACCCTTGCATCTTATAGGCAGAAACACACCGGTACGTCTGTCCACTTACCTCTAATTGAGTATGATTTCTGGGATTTAAGACAAAAGTGCGTATGGCAACTGAACCGGTTTTATAGGCCTCAAGGCCAGACGCAGGATGCCACTCATATGGCAAACTATATTTGATAAAATCCCCCATTGTCCCGGAGTAATCTGGATTTGGGTTGGTTAAATCATTTAACTGGCAAATATCACCACTTACTCGTCTGACATATAGAGTAGTGCTGTCAAAAGAGCTTGGCCCTTGCGCCAAAACTATATCAGGTATATAAAACAGATGTATCCCAGCTAGAATTGTTATACTGACAAAAGTAATAAACAGGCACCGATATGAGATTATCATAACATCACCCTTTTAAACGTTTATCGCAATTCAACAACGTAGACTGATGTTTTAAGACCAAACTCAGAACTGGAATCTCTAATAAACGCCAATCGCCGACCATTTGGTGCCCATATTAGTGAGCTTTGAGTCACATTTTTTATTAACGGTTCTTGATATCTATAACCACTACTAGAATCAAAAAGGTAAATATCCACTGGTATATTTGTGCCCGTTGTTTTTGCGACGGACAAGGCCACAAAACGACTGTCTGGCGACCAAACTGGACTATACATACGCGGGTCAGTGAACTGATTCATATCGGCCTGTAATAAGACTTGGGTCTCGGTGGTTTGCAGATTAAGAATACCAAAAACTGGTGGAATATCATGAGTTACATAGGCCAACATTTGGCCTGATGAGGATAATGCTAACCAATCAAAAACGTTTTTTGTAAGTGCAGTTTTAGCTCGTTGATTGTTAATATCAATCCTGATTAAATTTCCTTGTAAATCTTGGATGGCAAATTCTGTATTTAAGTTAGCAATTTTATTTAATCCATTTGCTGAATTATTTAATTCTACTTCAATTGCTTTACCAGATGAGATATTAACCATTTTCAACCCTTGCTCGGTTGCAATGATTAAATCTTGATTTGAAAACCACTGATTAAAATAGCGCGATGAACTTCCAATGTCTTTTATCTCTTGTGTATTAAGGTTGTAGACGACAATATCATATAACTTTTTGTTAGGATTAATAATTGATATTGATAATCTTTGCCCATCAGGAGACCAGGTAGATGTTTGTCCACTAGACATAATCAATTTTTGGCTTTTAGTATTTAAATCAAATATCCAAATTTCTCCGCGTTCCCAAACACCATTAGGAACTTCCAAAAATTCATTCGAAAATTTAGTGTATGATAATTTTGAGCTATCCGGTGACCATGCGAGGCGAGCAAAGTACCCTCCGTTCAAAATTTCTAATTCCTTGGCAACTATTGGCATTGGTAATGGAGTAATTTCTGCTTCTACAGTCTTGGTTGGCATTAGAGGTAAGGTATCAATAGGTGTAAGTGTAGTTATTGGTTCAGCAATAGACGTTTCTGTCGCCGTTGTTGCCTTATCTGTCTCTGTCAGTGGCGGAGACACCGTAATTTCAGCAGTCGCCTCGGTAGTAGCCGCTTCTTGCGCTGAAGGGGAGGTATTGGATACCGAACGCAGTAAGACAATTAACCCCACTGTCAGCAAAACCAATACGACCAAAGAGCCAATTACATTCAACAAAGGTTTAAGAATTTTCATTGCCATAACTCCTGTCTTATTAAAATATCGTCAACCCAGCATAGTGCAAAAGGCGTCTCTGGTCAAATACGAGCCACCCAACGCTTGAAATCAGCGGATTGGCAAGGTTGGCAATGTTACGCCGCCGTAATGCACCTTTGCTGCCCCAATACGGTTGATCAAAAACCGGGCTTGCCAATTCCGCTGCATTGATTTGT
>JAFGDY010000173.1 GCA_016931895.1 Anaerolineae bacterium | reverse complement strand
TCCAGCCGCCCTTACCTTTTTTCAAAACTTGTAGCTCGAGGCCCTTTTCGATGAGTCCGCCTCTGATTGCACAAAACTTAGGCTAAGTAAAAACCAACTGCTCCAAAGAATAGTCGAAGCCATTGATGAAAGCGGATGGAATGTTTTATATGTTTCCACCATACCCCCATTTAAGCTAAATATTTATAAAGATGACATAAGATACCTGGTCAAGATTTATATTTGGAATTTATCTCATGGTGGTGGCAAAAAAAGACCTCTCAATGAATATCGAATTCAGGTAAAAGTTAAGGAAAGCTTACAAAAAGAACCCGGTTGGATAACTTTGATTTTAGGCTGGTGGGAAGAAATTGGAGTTTTTGCTGGGTTTGATTTCAGGAAACACCTTGGGCTTCCTGGCTGGTCTTCATCAATTCAAATTAAAGAGGAGGCCCTCAGAAATGCCTACATAAATGGTTTCGCCACTTCTGATAAAGGTAATCAGGAAATAGCCATAGCCTTCCGTCCAGATTTTTTTGTTGAATACATCCAAAATCTACAATCATTACATGATTTCGGACAATCAGCCGAGGATTTGCAAATTCTGGAAGATGTTGCTAAAGACCCCGAAATAAATGATGAAGATATTCAAATTTCAGATTATGACCGAAAGAGTGCGGCCGTAACAGTAAAACGAAAATTACGCGATATTAGCTTTAGGAAGCGAGTATTAACCGCTTACAGTTATCAGTGTGCAATCTGTGGAATTCAACTAAAATTGGTTGATGCAGCACACATTGTCCCAGTTCAAGAAAATGGAACAGATGAAACATCCAACGGTTTAGCTTTATGCGCCTTGCATCATAGAGCATTTGACAAGAGTTTAATCACCGTTTGGGAAGATTATTCTGTTAAATTGAATAACAAGCAAATAATGAAGTTGAGAAAGGTTAAGTTAGACGCAGGTTTAGACAAATTTCAAAAGAATTTGAGGCCAATAATACATTTACCTCCGTCCATTTCGGACAGACCACATATAGAATACTTAAAGCTGGCAAATAGAATCCGGGGTTGGGAATGATGTGGCAAAGCATCTAGTAACCGAATCTGGACTTATGATTGAACGATAGTTGTTCAGGAATTTTGTTTTTTGCTTGACTTTTAATCCCCATCGGTTCAACAATGGGGATTTTTTGTATACAAGCCGGCCGTTTTCACCCAAACTCTTTTACTTGAGAGGCATGTCAGAATCTATGATGCCGGCATCGGCAGAAGCGGAGGGTAGGGGGAGAAGATGATTCTCGCCCTCACAGCAGGCGCTGTAATGGGGATTGGTGAAACCAATCGCGTCGAACCCAAACAGGTAGGCGGCCAACAACGCCTGTTTGAAGGGGGGATAGTTGGCCCAATCACTGCCGGGCGGGGGAGCGCTGCCCGTGCTGACGGCGGCAATCCGCACGTTAGTTTGGGCGCGCGTGGCGATAAGTTGAGATTTGCGCTGCCAGTCATCAAGATGGTCGCAGCGGTCATTGGTTACGGGATGGCTTTCGGCCAGATACCAGTCGCCATCCTGCCAGGGAATAAGGCCGGTGAAGACGTCGGTGGGGTTCCAGGCGTTGATGAACACGGCCAGGTTTTGGGCGTGGGCGTAATTGATGGCCTGGGCTAACCGGGAAGTAGTGACGCCGTAATCTTGCCCGGCGTCGTCGTAAAAGATGCCGGTCACATTCATGGCAGCCCACTCGTTCACGTAAGTTTCAATGGTGTCCGTTGGTAAATTTTGCGTGGGCGGGCTGACGCCCAGGTCAACATACCCATAAACTTCAATTTCGTTTTTGCGTAGATTTTGGATGATGATTTTGGTGTTGGCATGTTCAAGATGGGTGGGGTGTTCCAGTCCGTCGCCAAAAACAACCACGTTAAATTGGCTAAAAACATGGGTGGCGGAAATCAAATTGCCTTGAGCGCCATTGACCAGGCTGGGCCAGCCATAGTAAATGGCCAGACGAGCCGGGGGGGTGGGTTCAACCACAGGCAGCACGCCTGTGTCTGTGATAATTGCCATAATGTTAATACAGAGGGTTGAGTCTTCCGGTTTACTATTTTGTCTCAGCCCCAGGCGGGTCAGCAAAAAGGGCAGGCTGAAAAGTAATAATGCCATAACCAGGGCCAAAAGCAAAACGATTAATAGATTTAATGATTTCCTAGAGGTAATGAAGTTTTCCAATCTCTTTGTTTCCTCATATGAGCTGAGAGAAATATGATGGAGAACTTCTACTGTCTGGGAATCGGCCTCATGGACAGGTTTGACGGTAGGAAGAGTCTCCCATATATCGCTGCCATTCTTGTTGACTCATATTACGTTGAGTATGCTGGCAGGCAAAGTTAATTAAGTTGGCCGGCGCAACATATTGGATAATTCGGACAGTGCCATCGCGGCCGGCAGTGGCCAGACGAGTGCCCTCGCCATTCCAGGCTGTGTGCAACACTGCTCCGGTATGCAGCCGAAATAAGGCCACTTCAGCGCCGCTGTCGGTATCCCAGATCCGAACCGTGCCATCCAAAGCGGCGGTTGCCAGGCGAATGCCATCTATGTTCCATTCGGCAGTGGAGACCCAACTTCTATGCCCGGTCAGTACGGCGTGCTCGGCCCAATAGGTAGTATCCCATACGCGGGCGGTGCCATCTCCACTGGCGGTAGCTACCCTGGTTTCATTTTGATTCCAGGCTACATGGACCACCGGCCCTACATGTCCCTCAAGTACAGCAATTTCTGCGCCATTTTGGACATTCCATACCCGGGCTGTGGTGTCGTCGCCGGCGGTCAATAGGCGTGTTCCATCTTTATTCCAGGCGGCATGCCAGATCAATCCCTGGTGTCCTGCAAGAGTTACCTGCTCCACTCCAGTTTTGGCATCCCATACGCGGGCGGTGCCATCCGCGCTGGTTGTTACAATGTGGGTATTGTCTTCATTCCAGGCCGCATAAACAACTTCATCGGTGTGGTCCGCCAGTACAGCAAATTCTGTGCCGGTCTTGGCGTTCCAAATCCGGGCGGTGCCATCCCGGCTGGCGGTTACAATTTGGTCGCCCTCCCGGTTCCAGGTAGCATACATTACGCCGGACGTATGCCCCTCAAGCATCGTCACTTCTTCCCCGGTTCTGGGATCCCATACGCAGGCGGTGCCATCTTCGCTGGTCGTCACCAGGCGCGTGTTATCCTTATTCCAGGCAGTATGTAGCACCCACCAATCGTGCCCTTCCAGTAGAACTCTTGCCGTTCCATCTTGGGCGTTCCATATCCGGGCCGTCTTATCATTGCTGGCCGTAGCCAGCCATTGGTCGTCTCCGCTCCAGCTCACGTGCCTGATAGTGTTGGTGTGGACCTTTAATGCGGCGATTTCCACCTGGCTTTTGGTATCCCATACGCGGGCGGTGCCATCTCCGCCGGCCGTCGCCAAACGAGTGTTGTCCCTGTTCCAAGCGACATAAGAAACCGGCCCTGTATGTCCCTCCAGCACCGCCAGGTTAATCCCTGTTTGGGCGTCCCATATTCGGGCCGTGCCATCCTGGCTGGCAGTGGCGATGTAGCGGTCATCGTTGGACCAGACGGCATAGACAACCGCTCCATGATGGTCGTCAAGGACGGCCATTTCCATACCGCTTCGGGCATCCCACACGCGGGCCGTACCATCTTCGCTGGCTGTTACCAGGCGCGTATCATCATTGCTCCAGGCGGCATAAACAACGCCCCAATCGTGGCTGGCCAACGTAGCCATTTCCATGCCACTTTGGGCATCCCAAATGCGGGCGGTGCCATCCCAACTGGTGGTGACAATTCGGGTGTTATCCCCATTCCAGGCGGCATAGGCCACCCAATAGGAATGGCCAACAAGCTGGGCGATCTCGTGGCCCGTTTCTACCTCCCAAATCCGGGCTGTATTGTCCTTACTGGCCGTAACAATACAGCTATCGTCACTGCTCCAGGCCGCGTGGACAACCGGAGCAGTATGGCCTTTAAGCGGAACAAGTTCAAGCCCACTTTGAGCATCCCAAATACGAGCAGTGCCATCTTCACTGGCCGTGACAATCCGGGTGTTATCATGACTCCAGGCAGCGCGCCAAACTTTTCTTCCATGCTCAAACACAGCAATGGGTTTTCCATTTTGAGCATCCCACACGCGGGCGGTGCCATCTTCGCTGGCTGTTACCAGACGGGTATCATTCCCATCCCAGGCTACTCCCAAAACTGCGCCCGCATGCCCGGTCAAGGTCATAATTTCCTGCTGACTCTTTGCATCCCAGATACGCGCCGTGCCATCCCCACCCGCCGTGGTCAGGCGAGAATCATCCCCGCTCCAGGCCACCTGCCACACCTCGGCCTCGTGTCCGGCCAAAACGCCCACTTGAGGCCACAGCCGCGCCAGCGCAGAACGTATCACCCTTTCATTTTCGTTAGAGGGTTGGATTTTTCTGGACTCAATGGCCAGGAGCAAGGACAGGCCGGGATTTTCTAACTCCAGTTGCCGGGCAGCGCCTTCAGCCAATCTACCGGCTTCGGCCTGGTTTTGCAATTCTTTTATTTCTTGCCGCTGAGAAAAAGTAATGGCCCATAAGATTATGACAAAAATCAATAAAATCCCTATGACGGTAGATACTACTTTTAACACCCATCGTTTGCATTCCTGTTTACGACTGGCCGAGATGAACTTTTCTTCCAGGGGAAGCAGCCGGGCGTCATTCTTATCTTTGGCTTCTAATACTTTCGCCAGGCGTGAAGCCTGGTAGAGAAAACTTGGATCGTACTTTGATTCTTGCCAGGCCCGCGCGTCTTCAGCCAGGCGGCGATGGATGCGTAACCATGCTCGATTCTCGTCAATCCAATCTCGCAGTTGCGTCCAGTGTTGGATAAGCGCCTCGTGCGCTATCTCAACAAATTCTTTTCCCTGGCCATCTACATTAACAGTAAGTAACCTGGCTCTAATCAGCCGTTCCAGAACCTCATCAATATCAGCAATATCCTGTTTATTTCGAGCCAGTGATTGCAAATCCTCGATTAATGCCGAGCGTCTGGCATCCCCGGTTTTTGCGCCGGGTTGGACCAATTGCAACAATATTTGGCGGCAGTGAGACTGTTGGGCCTGGTTGAGTTTAAAGAATTCTTGTTCAGCATATTGAGGTAGCGCTTTTTCTATGCCGCCAAGCTGTTGATAAGCTTCACAGGTCAGGTATTTACCTTCCCGCCTATGCCACAACTGCAACAAGGTATGCTGCAACAAGGGCAGGCTGCCCGGTGGCTGCCTGGCCATATCATTTGACAACTGTGTGACCAATTCAGGCTCTATCCGGCAGCCGACTTTGTTGGCCGGTTGCTCGATAGCTTGATGTAATTGCCTGGGCGTCATTCGCCCTACCGCCACCTGATAGACGCGCAAGGCGTCAACTAAAAACGGGTTATGGTGATTCAAGCACTCCCCATAAAAATCAGCGCGAAGGGTGATGACTACAATCACGCGACCAGCTTCTTCTTGAGCCGCGTGAAGTAGATTATCAATAAACGCCTGACCGATTTGGGGGTCGTGACAAAGGGTGAACACTTCTTCAAATTGGTCTATCACCAAAACTAGCCACTGTTGGGGGGAATCGTTGGGCCAGATTTGTTGAACTTTCTTATATAGCAAGTTTGTATCGTTTTGCAGGGCCTGACTCAACTCAAAGACAGTTTTTTCGTCTCGGAGTACTTGATCATCGTCAGTATGGGTCAAACGGAGAATAGCCCTGGCCAAATTGCGCAGGGGATCGTCGCGGGGCTGAAAAGTATCAATGGGCCATTGTTCGCTGCCCGCAATCAACTCCCCTTTTTCTAACTGGTACATTAAACCGGCCTGCACCAATGATGATTTCCCGCTGCCGGAGGAGCCAATAACCGGCAGAAACCGAATCCCTTTTTCTGCGCCCAAAGTCCAGCTCTGCAAAAATTTGATCAGGTTTTGAGTGGCTTCTTCACGGCCAAAAAACAACTCCCCTTCATTCTTGGTGAAGGCAGACATGCCAGGGTAGGGGCATCGCTGCTGAGGCTGCCAGGCTTGCAAGGCCGCTAACAACTCCTGATATATTTTATCTTGGGTGATTTCTGGAATATTTTTGGCCCTGGCCAGCCGGTCCAATTCTTTAACTGTATATTTCACACCGGCTGCCGATAATAAACAGTTCAGTTCAGCTTCTTCCAACCTCAAAGTGATTGCCAGCCTGAGCAAACCGGGCCAACTATGTGATCGAATTTTTAGGGAAACTATCGGCTCAGCCATCCAGTTGACCAGAGTGGCAGGTGGTATTTTACTTTTTGCCGCTATCTCCCTCAGGCTAACGTATCCCTGCTGCTTTATAAATTGGTTTGTGTACCTATTCAGGACTGCTGCCAGCTTAGAACACTCCTCCATATCCTCCACTCCATTATTAACGGTACTTTATGTAAAATTGTACAGGGGTGTACAATTTTTGTACGGAAATTGGTCGGATATATTACGCTTGTCATGGTAGAATTAGAGAAACTGACTAAAAATAATCGGCCGATTATCTACTTTTACAACAGGTATCCCATTAACATTATAAAAGCAATATGACTCAAAAGTCAACGAGCGAGCCTCATCTCAACCTGCCCAAACAAAGGGAAAATATTGTGGCGGATTCGGCTATTTGCCCAAGCCAAATACGAGGAGGATTTGAATGGCCTTTATAGTGTTTGTAATTGCCTGGTTAATTCTGGTGGTTATCTTCATCAGTACCAGGGGAGAATCTGAGACAAGTTCATTGGCCAGGTTTTTGGCCTGGCTGTGTCTCGGCGTTGTTGTTCTGACTGCCCTCGATACCATGTTTACGGCCAGTTTCTGGGCTAGTGTGGGGATGATTGGTTCTCCGCACTTGTTTGCGGGTAAAAAAATATCAAAACGAATGACGTATGCCTTACAAAAGGAGACAAACTGATGAAAACCAATCTCCCTTATTCTGAGCCCTGGCTGGGGCCAATTATTTCTATCCTGCTGGCCTTTACCGGCCTGATCCTGGCCCTGGCAGCGATGATCTTGCCTCGATCATACGAAACGCATACCGCAGTTTCACCCTATCCTGTTACCGGCAGAGACCTTGAAACTGTGGGCAAAGACAATGAGGCAAAGACGATGGCGACGGCTAGTTTGGGCCAGTCGCCGCTGCCCGTCGTCCTTACCAATTCAACCAAATGTTTTGAAACACGCGGTAGTATTTTATATGAGGGGAGTATTTTGCAGGTCGCTCAGACTCTGACAGAAGTGGTGGTTGAAAACATCTCCACCGTTCCAGTGGCTGTCAGAATATCCTGGGACGGTAAGGACCCCTGGGGTATTGGTGATGGGGAGGATTCCTATTTTGATGATTGGTTTACGTCTCATGAGGTTGTTCGCCGCCCCTTCAAACACCACCAATCTGTGCAGGTCTGGGCTTGGGGTGGATCAGGCGGAATAGTTGATTCCTGTAACTTGCCGGGATGTGACTTGCAAATCATGCCGGCCTCCTTTCTTTGCGGCACCCCTGTTGTAACCCCGGCCCGCCTGGCCATATATTACGCCTGGCCGAGCGTGGTCAACGGAGCGAGTGGTAATATTACCCAGGCCACCGCCGTCTTTACGCCCTTCGATATCGTTGTTTTGGGCGACGGCCTGGAACATCCCTCCCACGAAGATTACACTAACACCGTCGCCATCATTAAAAATTTAAAAGACCACGATGTCAAGGTTTATAGTTACATTGATTTGGGCGTTATCTCGCCCGCTCAAAATTTGAGCATTGTGACTATCACTACCCATGTTGATGCGTGGGCGACAATTACCGGCGTAACCGGAATCTTCTTTGATAATGCCGGCTACGACTTTGGTGTCAGCCGGACCCGCCTCATCTCTGCGGTGAATTACGTTCATAATAAAGACCTTGCCGTTTTCGTCAATGCCTGGCACCCGGATGATGTACTATCGGGCACAACGCCCCTAACAAAAGGTGACTGGATACTGGCCGAGAGCCACCCGGTGTCAGGTGGTCAGCATATTGACTTTGACTTCTGGTTTGAAAAATCTCAAAAACTTATCCGCTATCGGGAACAGCTTGGCATTCAAATTGCTGCAATAAGCACCGGCAGCGGCAGCACCAACTATTGGCCCATTTATCCCCCTTTCCGCTGCGCGCTCTACGCTTTTTATCTTTTTGGCTTTGATGCCTTTGGCTTTACCAACCCCAACTACAGCGCCTCTAATTTTGGCGCTAACCATCTTTGCGCCCTTCCCCCCTTTCCCAATATCGGCGCAATGTATCTTGGTGCGCCTGCTGGCCCGATTACTTCTACCGATACAGTCACCTACAGCCGGTCCACTGATATAGGCACTATTTACGTCTTTGGTAATGTTAATGCTCCTCCCATTTGTGATGGTAGACTCTTATCATGTAATGCCCTCTTTTCGCCGCTAATTATTAAGCAATGAATGATACTGTTGGTGAATTTATGTTAAGTAGCAGGCGCCAGAGCCAGAAACTTGGAGCGGCGTGTTCGTGCCTTTGGCCTTTCATC
>JAFGDY010000172.1 GCA_016931895.1 Anaerolineae bacterium | reverse complement strand
TCCATAAGGCCGGGGCCTTATTCAACCGGAAAAGAAACGAATGGGGGGGCACCCCCCAAGCCCCCCGGCCTACCGGCAGTTTCTTAGCAGGCCATAGGCCGAAGAATCTCCATGCGGCACTGCTTTGCTTCGTTTTTGGTATGCTGCATGGAGATTCTTCGCTCGTTCCTCGCTCAGACTGACATGACCTGAAAGTTACAATCTGTTTTTCCATAGAGCCATTATTGCCTGGGCCATCGTTGTTCAGCCATCCCTCTCACACGTTGACCGCCCGCCGGGCCAATGATACCACACCTGGGCCGGGAGTGGCAAAGCGGAAGTTATTAAATCCTTAACCCTAAAGTGAGTGCAATGCCTCCACTGGCTCCATTCTGGCGGCGTACCAGGCCGGATAGAGCGATACCAGCGCAACAATAGCCAGCAACATCAACGACAGGATGGCAAATTGATCTGGCGCAAATCCACCGTACATGGTGGTGCCAAAGGCAAACCCTTCCACCAGGGAGACGGTCTCCGCCGGGATGGGAATGCCCACGAAGGTCAGATAAGAAACCGCGCCCAGGCCAAGCGCCCACCCGGCCGCAGTGCCCAACAAGCCCAGCAGGATGCCTTCAATCAGAAAGAGCAACAAGATTCGACTGCGATTCATACCCAAAGCGGCCAGAATGCCGATTTCGCGGGCCCGCGCAAAAACGGACATGAGCAAGGTGTTGGCGATGAGGGCGGCCACAACCAGGAACACAATTGCGTAGAGCACATAATAATACACAATGCCCACTTCCCAGGATTGCAGCAGGAGGCTATTCAAATCTTCCCAGGTTAAAATCTGTATATCCGGCCCTTGAAGTTCTGTCGCTACCCTGGCAGCATCCTCCTGATTGTGCAACATCAGGATGATGCTGCTCACCCGGTTGCCCACACCGCTAAAGGATTGCGCCTCTGCTAAAGGCAAAATGACCCTATTCTGATCAATGCCGGGAAATCCTGTATCAACCAGCCCGGCCACGGTGAAAATTTTCTCTTGACCCTGGCCGTCGGCATCTCTGGCCGCCACGCTAACGCGCTGGCCCACGGTGATACCCATTTCCTTGGCCAACCGCTGGCCGATCAGGATTCGACCCCGGTCATTGCTCTTCAAAAATTCTCCGGCTGCGATTCCTTCTCTGATCGGGGCGTGAAAAGCATCGTCGGGATCAAGGCCCACGATTTCTACGCCTAGCGATTCTTGGGGCGTACTAAGCAAGCCGCTGTTCCACAATACCGGCGCGGCCGATTGGACTTCGGGCAGGGCTTCAGCTTGAGCGGCCAATGTTTCGCCATCCTTGAGCAAATCTTGATACAGTAAACTGGCCTTATCAGCCTCGTAGTTTTTATTTCGTATTTGCAGGTGGCCCGTACTCACGCGGATATTATCGGCCAGCATACTGACCAGCATCCCGTCTAACAGCGCGCTGAATGACATCGCTACAACCAGCCCCAGGGCGACGACCAGTGCCGTCAAAACAGTTCTGCGGCGATTGCGGACCAAATTCCGATAAGCAATGGTGAAGAATTTTGCCATCGTCATCATATTTCTCCCTAAATGTGGTGCAGTGATTCCGCCGGTTCGTTCTTGGAAGCTTGCCAGGCAGGGTACAATGCAGCCAGCGCGCCAACGATCACGGCTGCAAGACCATAGAGAACAATGATTGTGCCGGAAATGTGGGGGTAAAGGTGATCGCCCATCAAGGCGTAAATTTCGCCGGCATTCTCAAGGTCCTCGACAAAAGCAGAAAAATCAATACCCGTTCGGCCAACAGCCATGACCAACAGCCAACTGGCGATACAGCCGATGACAGCCCCAACCAGGCCAATGAAGGCCCCCTCTAATACAAACAAAGCCATTACCTGACGCCCTTTCATACCCATGGCCGCCAGGACGCCCATTTCCCGTGTCCGTTCAAAAACCGCCATCAGCATCAAATTGAGAATACCAATGCCGCCCATCAAGAGCATGATGCCGCCGGTCAACAACCCAATCATGCGGTCGGTGGCCAGGGCCTCGCCAAATTCCGGACGCAGGGTGTATAGAGAATCAACCTCGTAGTCAGGCAACTTTGAGGCAATGGCGTTGATAAAGGCATTTTCCTGGCCAATCTTTTCCAGGATAACGGCCACTTCTGTTTCCTGACCGCGTAGATTGTACAGTGTTTGCGCCGTGGGCAGGTTCATATAAACCAGGCTTTTTTCGGCATCTCCAAGACCCAAATCAAAAATGCCAACAATCGTCATTGAGCGTTGGCGCATCGACTCATCTTTGCGCCGCCCGATTAAGGAAACACGGTCGCCTACGGATACATTTAAATAATCGGCCAAGGCTTGCCCAATCACAATATTGTCGCCATCCTCCGGCGTCAAAAAGCGTCCGGCGACGATGTTCTCTGCCGCAAGACTAACGGGAGCTTCGATTTGCGGCTCAATGGCCGTGATGTTCACCGCTTGCGAGGCATCACGATTGCTAACCAGGCCGCCGGTGTTGATCCTTCTGAATGCGGCCTCAACATTCGGCTGGTCTCTAACCACAGCAAGAACGGCCTCGGCATTTTCCAAAGGCAGCATCGGTAGCCTGGAGGCTTTATCACGGTATCCAGGCGCGTGGATCAGTACATTGCCGCCGTAAAGCCGGACCATGTTGCCATAAATTGCCTGGTCGGTGCCGTCCATAAAGGCTTGCATGAAGATGAGCAAGATCATACTCATCACGATGGCCACCGTAGCAATAAGCGTGCGTCGCCAATTGCGCCACATATTACGCCAGGCTAATTGAATATATTTAAACATATCGCACCGGTTTCTTTATTTTGGTCAATAGGAAAGCTCACTCAGTTGTTGTTCTCTGAGCCGTCGTCTACCAGGCGCCCGTCGCGCATTTTGACCACCCGCCGGGCAAAAGCAACCACGCGGGGATCGTGGGTGGCAAAAATAAAGGCTGTGCCGGTTTCTTCATTAAGGCGCCGCATAATTTCCATAGCTTGGGCGCCGTTGGCGGTATCAAGATTGGCCGTTGGCTCATCGGCCAGCACCATGCTGGGGCGGGTGGCCAGGGCACGGGCAATGGCTACCCGCTGTTGTTCCCCACCGCTCATCTGGTCGGGCCGGTGATTGGCCCGGTCGGCCAAATCAACCGCTGCTAACATCTCCATGACCCGGTCTTTTCGTTCTTTGGACTCTACCCCAGTCAAAAGCAGGGGCAGTTCCACATTTTCATAGGCGCTCAGCACCGGCACCAGGGCAAAAAATTGAAAGATAAAGCCAATCACTTCCCGCCGCAGGTCGGCGCGCTGGTTGGCGTTAAAGCGGGTCACGTCGCACCCGTTGATTTTCACCACCCCATTGTTGGGTTTATCCAAACAGCCCATCAGTTGCAGCATAGTGGTTTTGCCGGAGCCGGAGGGGCCAACCAGGGCGGTGAACTCTCCTTCTTCAATGTTCAGGCTCACCCCATTCAGGGCGCGGGTTTCTACTTCACCGACGGTATAGATTTTAGTTACGTTTTCTAATTGAATAACTGCCACTGACAAACTCCTTTGTGAGAGTGTTTATCGGGATTCTCCAGGGGGATAAGGGGAAACCGATGCGTTTTTTCCCGAAAGCCGGGGGCATGAACCTGAATGTTGCCCCCATACAGGCGCACTGCGTTGCCAAAGATGGCCTGGTCGGAACCTTTAAATGAAGCTAACGACGAAGACAACGAACGACCACCGACCACCGACCAACAACCATTGCACAATCAGCTTGGTCGTTCGTCATTCGTCGTTGGTCGTTCATCGTTCATTCCACCTTAAAATGAAGCAGGGATATTATAGACCAAATTGGTCAAAATGCCATCAAATAGGGGAGATTGGGCAGTTTTTTATGCATTAGCCTGATTCCCGCGCAGGCATGCATGCAGGCTCTCGGCATCCCTGTTGCGGATGAAGGCCGTGACGTGATCGCCGGCCTGGAATTTGGTATCGCCGTGGGGAATGAGCACCCGGCCCTCGCGGCGAATGGAGATGAGAATACACTCATAGGGCAGCAGGCAGGCGATATCCTGCACCGTTTTGCCCACCGCATTGTCACCTTCCGCCAGTCTGAGATCAACAAACTCAGTGCCGTCCAGGTTGCGCAGTTGCATCCGCCGGGCGCGGTGTTGCAATTCAGCCCGGCGGGTCAAGGCCAGATTGTAAGCCCGCAGAATGTCCGCCCGCCGGATGAGGCCCAGCAGGTGAGCAGGGTCGGTTCGGGAAACAACCGGCAGGCGTCCCAGGCCGCGCCGGGCCATTCTGAGCAAAGCCACGCCCATTGTCTCGTCGGGATACGCCACCAGGAGACTATCTCTAGGCGTACCAATTTCGGCCACGGTGGCTCGCCGGGGAATGTTCTCAGCCACGGCCTGATCCAGGTCGGTGATGGTGACCATGCCCCATAGTTTGCCCTCTGCGTTAAGCACCGGCAGGCCGTGATGCCGCGAGCGATTGAATACTTCCGCCAGTTCGGCCAGAGTCAGATTTGTGGCCGTGGTATCCACGTCAACACGCATCACCTCTTCTACCTTCACGCTCTCCATCACGTCCACGTCGCGGCCCCGCTGCAAGCGCACGCCGCGCCGGGTCAACTTAAGGGTATAGATCGACTCCCCGTTCAACATCTTCTGCGCCAACAAGGTGGCCACCACCACGGTGAGCATAAGGGGCAGGATGATGCGGTAATCGCCGGTCAGCTCAAACATGATGAGCACGGCCGTAATTGGCGCGTGCGCCCCGGCGGCAAATACCGCCCCCATCCCTACCAGGGCATACGCTCCCGCAGAAACAACAATGCCCGGAAACAGAAATTTCATGGCCAGGCCAAAAGCGGCGCCCAGCATGGCGCCCATAAACAACGAGGGCGCAAAAATACCGCCCGAACCGCCCGAACCCAGGGTCAAACTGGTGGCAATCAGTTTGAGAAAGAGCAAGAAAAAAACCGCATTGAGGGCCAGTTGTCCGGCCAGGGCGTCTTCGATTACGCTGTAACCCACATTGAACACCTGCGGCGCTCGTTCCCAGGTCACTCCGGTGAAATAGGGATAAGCCAAACCCAGCAACCCCAACAACGTGCCGCCGATAGCCGGTTTGACCCATTCCGGGACACCCTGCCAGTCGTCAAACCGGTCTTCCGACCAATACAGCAGCCGGACGAACACTACCCCTACTACCGCCGCCAGCACTCCCAGGAGGGGATAGAGGCTGTACTCCCATAGGCTATTAACGCCATATTCAGTGGGAATCACAAAAGCCGGGACATTGCCAAAGACCATCCGGCCAATCACCCCGGCCACCACCGCCGAAATAACCACTATGCTGAAATAGCCCACACTGAAGTGGCCCAGGATAACCTCCAACGCAAAAATGACACCGGCAATAGGAGCATTGAAGGTGGCGGCAATGCCGGCGGCGGCCCCACATGCCACCAGGTTGCGGATACGTTCTTCTGATAAATGCAGCGCCTGTCCCACCGATGAACCCAAAGCCGACCCAATCTGGACAATTGGTCCTTCCCGCCCCACCGAGCCGCCGCTGCCAATACAGATGGATGAGGCCAACGATTTGACCACGGCCACCACCGGCCGGATCCGCCCACCGCGCAAGGCCACGGCTTCCATTACTTCGGGCACGCCATGCCCTTTGGCCTCACGGGCAAAAAAGTAGACCAGTAACCCGACCAGCAGGCCGCCAAAGGCCGGCACAAGGACGATATAAGCCTGGCCCCAGGTTCGAGTTACCTGGGGAAACCAGGTAAGACCCAACCAATCAACGGCCCGGATCAAAAAACGAAAGGCTACGGCACCCAGGCCGGTGCCAATCCCTACCACCAGGGCCGTAACAATCATGCCCATTTCCGGGGGTAATTCCCAACGATCCAACAAACTACCCCACCGCCGGGAAATATATCCAGCAGGGAGGGGTGAAGAAGGGGAGGTATTTGTAACTTGTTGTGACACAATAAACTCCATCAAAATTTAATTGAACTGGCAACCACTCAGCCCATCTCGAAAAATATTATGTCACCCAAAGACGCCAGGGACGCAAAGAGAAAGACAAAAACTTTGCGTCCCTGGCGTCTTTGCATAAGATTTTTTACCAACAGATGCGGCAAGAGTTATTACCCAATCGTCAAAATTATAGTCCTGCCCGGCAAGGTAGGCAAGCTTGCCGGGCCTGGGTAAAATTTACCAGAGAATAAATGAATATATTTACATAATCTTGCAGTAATATTGCCTTTTTAAGCCCATCCGAGTATAATTGAACTGGATTATCGTTATTGCCTATATCTTGTGGTACAGGCAACAATTTTGTCAATATATAGTATAATTATATGATTGGTAGTTGGCTTAAGTGAAATATTTTTTTATTTTTACCCTGATCATCATTTTGAGCGCCTGCCAGAACACCTCTCCCCTACCGACAACACCCGTTACCAATACGCCACTTGAACAAACCGCTGAAACCGCCCCGGAAATCCAACTCGAGTTGACCCCTCCCCCCAATAATCAGGAGGGCGCGGTTGACCAGGGTGCCTTTGAGGGTGAACAGCCTCTGGCCGCCAGAGTCAACAATCAACCGATTTTTCTGGACCCATACCAAAAACAAGTGGCACAACTGGAGCAGGCTCTCAAAGCACAAAACCCGGCTATAACCGGCGAGCAAGAGCAGGCCACGCTGTCCCAGCTTAAACGGCAGGTCCTGGATTCGCTCATTGACCAGGCGCTGATTGAACAAGAGGCCAACCGGCTGGGTTTGACCATTACCGAGGCCCTGCTTGAAGCCAAAATCCAGGAGAGTGTTGCCCGGGGCGGGCAGGCCCAATTTGAAACATGGCTGGCTGCCAATAACCTGACGCTGGCTGAATTCAAAGAGACATTGCGGGCGGAATTGATGGCCAATCAGGTTTTTGAGCACATCACGCGCAATGTCCCCGACACAGCCGAGCAAGTGCAAATGCGGCAAATCCTGGTAGCAGACGAAGCCACGGCCCGGGCCATTATCAAGCAACTCAAAAGCGGGGCAGACTTTGCGGCATTGGCCCAAGCGCACTCTTTAGACGAAAGTAGCCGGGCGAATGGAGGCAGCCTGGGCTGGTTTCCGCGAGAGTTGGGGCTGGTTCCGCCGGAGGTGGAAACGATTGCCTTTTCCATCCACCCCGGGGAAGTGAGCGGCCCCATCAAGTCGCCGTTGGGGTTGCACATTATTCAACTTGAAAACCGAGAGGCGGAACGGCCATTGCCGCCGGAAATACACCAGGCTCTGAAACAACAAACATTCTTGCATTGGCTAACTGAGCAACGCGCCCGGGCCGCCATAGAAAAATTCATTGAATTCTAGTTCTGGACATCGTTACGGTTTAGGCTATACTTTATGCTCAAAACACAAGTGACACGGAGTTCCAGAACACGATGACGCAAACAAAATTTAAAAAGTCTTATCTGGGCTTATTCTTAATTGTCGGCACATTAATAACTTTATTCCTGATCCTGCTCACGGCAATGGCCATATTTATTCTCACTCGCCGGTCGAACGCCGCCGAATTTGGAGGCCAGAGTCTTTTAACCGACACCGCGCCGCTAAAGATGATTGAGGTGAAACAGGTTGACCCTGCCCTGGCTCTGGCTTCGTTAGGGGGCGTGCCCGAAGCAGAGGTGATTACCGAGGCAATTAACAAAGAAAGGCCCGAAACTGCCCTGGCGGCCCTGTTGTTTCAGCCAACCCTTAACGATAAGGAGAGCGTGGGGAATTTTTTGTTGCTGGCTTCAGCCTACCAGGTTGATGAGCAAAAGGAAAAAGCCATATTTAGTTATCAAATGGCCGGCACAATTGCCACCCTCAGCCCTAATTTACCGGACACTGCCCGCGCAGACATATTTTTACAAACCGGTGAGGGCCTGATAGACCTGGCCGAACCAACCCTGGCCAAATTTTACCTGGATCAAGCCCTGCTTGTAGCCGCCCGGAGTCCTTTTTTGCAAGCCGCGCACCGGCGTTCAATTCTGGAACGACTCCAAAAAAACTACATCATCCTTGAAGAAAGGAATTTAGCCAGAAAAAGTCTAGACTTGAGCGCCAATCCGCCCGCTCTGGCCTTACTGCCGGAAGCAGTTACCCATCTGCCCCAGGGCGTGCCTGTTCCTTTACCTGAACCGGTCCAGGCCGCCGAAACCAATCGCTGGCTCAGGGCGCAGGAATTGGCCGCCCTGCTGGTAGAACGAGGAGGACATGCGCCGCCGTCGGCCATCACCGCTTTACAAGAAGCGCTCCTGGCCGAAGACAATCAAAAATTACCTTTTTATGACACAGAATTAGCCGCAGAAACGCAAGTATCCAAAAAAATCGGCCTTACCCTGGCCAAAATTGAATGGTTAGCCATTAAATACAGAATAGCCCGGCGGACTTATGGCCTCAGCATTGTGCCCGCCTGGGAAAATCAGGCCGAGCAAATCCGCGCCGATTTAACCAAAACTTATGAAACGCTCTTTGCGCTATACGCAGATTACATTGTCGCCCTGCCCGAAGCTTCCCAAATTGACCGGGCCACCGAAGAACGATTACGGGACGAGGTTTTAGCCGGGGAGTTGGGCCGGTATCCCAACTACCCGGAAGAACAACGGAAAAAACAGCTTTTAGACACCTCCACCAAATTAATGACCACTCAACCCGAACTCAACATTTTTATTGGAGTCAAAACAGTGTCTAACCAAGAGCTGTATACTTTACAAGCGGCAGAATAGCAAGGCCTGAAGGTAAACATACTTGCTACTGCCTGGCAAGGAGTAGAGCTATGGACAATCGCCTGGCAACCGTTTTAGCAGCAATGATATTTGGGCTGATTATTCTCAGTTGTGTTTGTTTTGCCACCATCTATCTGGTGCCAGATATTCCCTTTAACCCCCTTAGCCCCAGCCGGGCCACCGCCATTGTAGCCGCCAGAATAGCGCAAACCCCAACCCAACCCCCGCCAACAACCGCTATTCCAACCTGGGAACCAACCTGGACCCCCACGCCAACCTTTACCCCACCCCCAACCAGTACTGCCACCGATACCCGCACCCCCACCCCCACCAAAACACATACCCCTACCGCCACGCCTACGGCCAGCAAAACCCCCACTATTGTGGTCACGCCAACCGCCACCCCCTTCCCGCCCTATCCCTTTGTTGGCACCAGCGGCGATAGCGAAAACAACTGCGCCAATATCAAACTGAGGTATACAGTGACCGGCGAAGACGGCGAACCAATAGCCGGCTACCAGATTCAATATGGCGAGATTGCCGTCCCCGGCAGTTATTTTCTGAGCGGGCCAACCGAATACGCCGAAGTATACGGCGTAACCCTGATCCCCGGCACCGACCGGGCCGCCGTCAAACGCTCGCATAACTGGTTTGCCTACCTGGTGCTGGAGGGGGAAAAACTCAGCAAGGCCGTTTTATTTACCACCGACCCCATCCTGGCCGACAACCCCAATTACTGCGACGATCTTGATGATGAAGGACAGGAATTTCAGGAAAAAGGATGCATCATGAACCCTTGCAAAAGTGAAGACGCCGTTAACAATAAGCATATTGATTGGCAGCCGCGGGTATCTTACTTTGAACCTATTGCCACGCCCACTCCCCGCCCCAACCTATGCACGCCTCCCTATTACGATCTGGTTATCCCGCGCACGTGCTCCGATTGCAGAACCCAGGCCGACGCCCAACGCTTATTTCAAACCGTTGGCGGGCCGGCGGTGGATATTTATGATTTTGACCGTGACGGCAATGGCATTGCCTGTGAAGAGTTGCCCTGAGCTGTGGCCAGGCAAACCCCAGGAGAAGTGTTATGGATCGGTTAAATAATCAAACAACCACTATTTTATTGGCCATTGTTCTGGGTATGACCATTCTCTCCTTGTTGTGTTATTTGACCATCTACATCCAGCCCAATATTCCCTTTAATCCCTTAAGCCCCAATCGGGCTACGGCTATTGCTATTTTAAAAACCTCTGAATCTCCGATAATTGTCATCCCCTCTTTTACCCCAGACAACTCCTACCCCCCTACCTGGACCCCCACCCCCACCAGAACGCCCGGCCCCACCAAAACCGCTACCGACACCCGCACCCCCACCCCCACCAAAACCCCCACCCCCACC
>JAFGDY010000171.1 GCA_016931895.1 Anaerolineae bacterium | reverse complement strand
CTGGAAATACCACCGCCAAAGCGGGTGGTGTAGTTATTGGACAGGGCGCTGTTGGCGATGTTCAGGGTACCGGAGGTTTCGTTGAGGATACCGCCGCCGCCATCGCCCGCCCGGTTGTTAGAAAAGGCGCTGTTGGCGATGGTGACGGCGCCGCTCCAATTGACGATGCCGCCGCCACCCTGGGAGGCTTCATTATCATCAATAGTCGTGTTGGTGATAAGCACTGTGCCATCATTATTCTCGATGCCAGCACCATCCCTGGCTGTGTTGGTGTAGATGGCGCTGCCGGTAATGGTGACGGTGCGGCTGAGATTGTAAATGCCGCCGCCATCGTGATCGCCGGTGGCGGCATTGCTGTAGATGGTGGTGTTAACAATGTTCAGGGCGCTGTCGCCGGAAATGGCAATGGCGCCGCCGCCCATAGCGGTGGTGTTGCTATAGATGGTGCTATTGGCAATATTCAGCGCGCCATTCGAGATAGCAATGCCGCCCCCATAACCGGGCGCGTTGCCGTTTTGAATGGTCACGCCGGAAATATTGACAGTGTCTCCGGGGGCCTGGATATGGAATATCCGGTCATTACCAGTAGGCCCGTTAATAATGGTCACGCTCGCGCCTGCGCCGTTGATGGTCAGGTTGCCGCCGCCTGGGTTTGCGAAGATGTCCAGGTCGCCCTGGCCGTTGGTATCATCGCCACTCCCGCTTAAGGTATAGGTGCCGGCAGGCAGGGTGATGGTGTCGGCGCCGGGGTTATTATTGGCTGCCGAAATTGCGCCGCGCAGGCTGCAATCGTTGAGCGCAGCCGTGCAGGCCGTGGCCCCGGCGTTGTCGTCAAAACGATCCACTACATAGGTGGCTGCGTGGGCGGCCGGGATAAACCAGAGACCCGCCGCTACTATTATCAGCAGCCCCAGGCCCAACCCCAGCCGGGCGAGCCTTGATAGAAAATGCCATTTTTTGAGTAACTTTTGGTTAGCCATTCCATTTACCTCCTTTGAGAATAGACAAATCTACAAATAAACTGAATTTCATTATTGGGGGTAAGCGTCACACGTGCATGGGCACTTCTGGCAAATAATAATGAAGTGGCAATAGGGCATCGGAGGCGGGAGAGATGGTGGTGGCGTTGTTAGATTTCAAAATGCCTGAACGCTTTTTATGGTAGCATAATTTTGCGCAAAAGTACAGCATAGGTCAGGCGAACTGGACGCATTATTTGCCTCTGCCGTTGCGGTGTGGTATCCTATCAAATAGGTCAATTTGACTTACTCGGGAGGTCAAATGCACAGTTTGAACATTAGCGAAGCCAAAAGTCGCTTTTCAGAATTGATTTCGCGTGCAGTCGCCGGGGAGCGTTTTCTCATTCAGCGGCGCGAGCGGCCGCTGGCCGTGCTAATTAATGCCACGGAATTTGAACAACTGGAGCGAACGGCTCACACAGCGCGGCAACTGGCCGTGGTTCTGGGGCAGAACCCGGACCTGCTGGCCGAGATCGAGGCAGGTCAGGCGCACCCGGCTATGGCCGCTTTTGGTCTGTGGCGCAACGAAGCCGATCTGGCGGCCCTGGCCGATGAGATTTACGCCAACCGTCTAAAGCCATCCCCTCGTCCCATAGTAAACCTATGAAAATCCTGGACAGCGACCACTGCGTGGCCGTATTGCGCGGTCAATTGGACCTGCGGCAGCAGGTTACCCCGGCCGATGACCTGGCCGTGACTTGCGTGAGTGTGGGTGAACTGGCGCACGGCGCGCACAAGTCAAGCCGGCCTGCTGAAAACCTGGCCCGCCTGGACGTGCTCCTGGCCGGTTTGATTATGCTTCCCTTTGACGCGGCGGCAGCCCAACAATTCGGCCGGCTCAAAGCCTGGCTAGAGCGGCAAGGAACTCCCCTATCCGACTTGGACTTGCAGATTGCCAGTATTGCCCTCACCCACCAATCTTCCCTGGTTACGCACAATCGCCGCCATTTTGACCGCATTCCTGTTTTGCAACTTGAGGACTGGCTGGCGTAAGCTGCCGCCCGGCCGGTCAACGGCCTGCCCCAATTTTTAGGCCATCGGTTAGAGATAGGACATTGTCCTATCTCTACCGCCAAAATTTCAGCACGCCTCCCCTACCAATAGGCCCTTCCCCCATTCTGTGGTATAATCCCAGGTATGGACGAGCGTTCTATTTCCCCCGCCGAACAAACTACCGACAAGACCCTGGACGTTGGCCTGCGCCCCACCGATTGGGCCGGTTACTTTGGCCAGGCCACGGTTAAAGAGAACATTCAAATTTTAATTGAAGCGGCCCAAAAGCGCGGCGAGGCCCTGGACCACATTCTGCTTTACGGCCCGCCGGGCCTGGGCAAAACCACCCTGGCCAGCATTGTGGCCCACCAGATGGGCGTCAACCTAAAGATCACCTCTGGCCCGGCCATTGAGCGGGCCGGCGACCTGGCCGCTATACTCACCAATCTGCGCCGGGGCGACCTGCTGTTCATTGACGAAATCCACCGCCTGGGCCGGGCCGTGGAAGAAGTGCTTTACCCGGCTATGGAGGATTACGCCCTGGACATTGTGATCGGCAAAGGCCCCAGCGCCCGCAACATCCGGCTCAAGCTGCCGCCTTTTACCACTATGGGCGCCACCACCCGCCTGGACCTGCTGGCCGCGCCCCTGCGCGATCGTTTTGGCGCTATCTTTAGACTGGAGTTTTACAGCCCGGAAGAGCTGCAACAAATTGTCACCCGCTCGGCCACTATTTTGAACGTGCCCATTGACGAGGCAGGCGCGCTGGAAATTGCCGCCCGTTCGCGGGGCACGGCCCGCATTGCCAACCGGCTGCTCAAACGGGCGCGCGACTTTGCCCAGGTGCGGGCCAACGGGGTGATTACCCGAACCGTGGCCCAGGAATCGCTGGAATTAATGAACGTTGACCCCCTGGGTCTGGACGACCTGGACCGCAAAGTGCTGCACTCCATCATCCAAAAGTTTGGCGGCGGCCCGGTGGGCCTGGAAACCATTGCCGCCAGCATCAGCGAGGAAAGCAGCACCGTAATGGACGTGGTGGAGCCGTATCTGCTGCAACTGGGTTTTTTGGCCCGCACCCCGCGCGGCCGGGTGGCCACGCCGCACGCTTACCAGCATTTGGGCCTGGCCGCGCCGGACAGGCCGGAACAGCCGTCGTTGTTTTGAGCAGTGTTCCAGAGGTGACAGTCACTTCGCAAGTGACTGTCACTTCTAAACGCGCGTAAGTTCTAAAAGCCTTTAGGGGGATGGACAAATGGCTAAATACTCAACAATGCTGATCCGCCTCATCCTTGGCCTCACCTGGTTGACCCTGGGCTGCCAATCTCTAACCGAAGCGACCAGCCTGGGGGTGGCCAGCCCGCCGGCTGCTTCCGGCCCGTGGCCCCACTCCACCTTTGTCCCCAACCCGGCCAACATACAGGTTAAAGTAGGCCAGGAACTTTACCTGGAAAGCCGCCACCTTAGCCCCCATGGGCTGGGCGCGCTTGAGATTCTGGTCAACGGCAAACCGGCCGGAACAATAGAAGCAAATCCTCAAGCCTTCTCCCTTCCCGACACGCTGGCCTCTGTTGAATTTGCCACCCTCAAGGTTGTGGCCCCCAACACTGATCTTGCCAATAGGGTCTGCCTGGGTGCGCCTTGCGACCAACTTATTACCGAAGAAATTTCGGTCCAAAACCAACCTATCCGCCTCAGTTCTGCCCGGTCGCCCTACCCCAATTCAAGCTGGACTGTTTTTTTGCTTTGGACCGGGCGCCTGCCGGGCACTTATGATTTAAGCATCCAGGTAACGGATAACGCCCAAAACAAGGGGCCGTGGCTGACCCAACGGATTGAAGTGGTAGAATAATTGACCCGTGAACGTCAGCCTATTTGATTATCACTTGCCGCCAAACCTCATTGCCCAAACCCCCCTGGAACCCCGCCACGCCTCGCGGCTGATGGTGGTTAACCGCCATACCGCCGAAATTACGCATTGCCGTTTTACAGATTTGCCCAACCTGCTCCGGCCCGGCGATATGCTCATTGCCAATAACAGCCGGGTCATTCCCGCTCGCCTGTTGGGGCGCAAGACCAGCGGCGGCAAAGTAGAGATCCTGTTGCTTAAACAAATTGACCACCTGCTTTGGGAAGTATTGGTGGGGGGCAAACGGCTGCGGCCGGGGGTGGTGGTGGAGATTGCCGGCCGGGGAACGCCGCCGCGCCGGGCGGGGCCTCCTCTTTTTCTGACCGTCAAGGAGAACTTGGGCCAGGCTCGGCGCCTGGTTGCGTTCAACCGGCCGGTTGAAGCCTGGCTGAACAAGGTGGGCCAAACGCCGCTGCCGCCTTACATCCATACCCCGCTTGCTAACGCCGAACGCTACCAAACAGTTTTCAGCCGGGTGTCCGGCTCTGCGGCCGCGCCCACGGCCGGGCTGCATTTTACCCCGGAAAGCCTGCTGGCGCTGCGGGAGCGGGGCGTGCTGCTTGATTACGTGACCCTGCACATTGGCCTGGATACCTTTCTGCCGGTCACGGTTGAGCAAATTGAGGCCCATCCCATTCACCGCGAGTTTGCCGGCCTGACCGCCGCCACCGCCGCGCGCATCAACCGGGCCAAACTGGCCGGGGGGCGGTTGGTGGCCGTAGGCACCACGGCCGTGCGCACCCTGGAAACCGCGGCCTTGCGCAGCGCCGGGCAAACCGGCTCGCTGCAAGAAGCCAGCGCGTTGCCTGCCCCCGGCCGGGGCGGAGAGGAAGCGTGTCCCTGGGCCGTGGTGACGGCCATTGAGGAAGAAACCGACCTGTTTATCTACCCCGGCTTTACCTTCCGCGCGGTTGACCTGCTGCTGACCAATTTTCACCTGCCCCAATCCACCCTGCTCATGCTGGTCAGCGCCTTTGCCGGGCGCGAGTTGATTCTGCGGGCCTACGAGGAGGCCATTGCCCAACGGTATCGTTTTTACTCCTTTGGCGACGCGATGCTGATACTGTAACTATTACACCGTCAAGTTAATTCTGATAGATTGGGGTAGGAGCGCGCCCTTGCGGTCGCCCCATATGGGGCAGGCGCAAGGCCGTGCCCCTACCCGTCAAAATTTGTCTGACAGTGTACTATTCACTTTCTTGGCGTGTCATTGCGAGGGCGCAGCCCGAAGCAATCTCCAATTCCAGGATGGAGACTGCTTCGCCTCTGGCTCGCAGTGACATAGGGAACAAGGTGAACAGTTACCTGATTCTTTAAGGCGCTCTCCACTCGCCCAGTTCGTACAAAATGGCTGCGCACGCGGCCAGAGCGGCGGTTTCGGCCCGCAAAATACGCGGCCCTAACGTTACCAACTGCCCGCCGGCCTGGCGGGCTATTTCGGCTTCCTCCGCGGCAAAACCTCCCTCCGGCCCAATAAAAACTGCAATGCGGTTGGTTGTTGTTTGGGTTAAAACTTCTTTGAGGGTAGGGCCGCCGGCCTCTTCCCAGGGCATCACCAGCAACGAGCTTGACCGGGCTTGCTCGATGGCCTCGGCCAATAACAGGGGCTGCACTAAGGAGGGCAGTTTGCCGCGTCTACTCTGTTCCGCTGCCTCGCGGATGATTTGCTGCCAGCGCTCATACTTTTTGGTTAGCGCGCCAACGCGCTTAACCACCGACCGCCGGCAAATTATTGGCGCAAAGCAAGACACGCCCAACTCTGTGCCTTTTTGCAGCACCCATTCAAATTTCTGGCCCTTGAGTGCGCCTTGATAGAGGGTCAGGTGTATCTTTGGTTCGCCCGCCGCCGGTTGTTGGGCCACAATCCGGCCGGCCGCAGCGTTTTTCTCCACCTGATTAAGCGTCACCAAAAACTCCGTCCCCGAATTGTCCAGCACAATGACGTTATCACCGGGCCGCAGGCGCAGCACGGTTTTTATCTGGCGGGCAATAGGGCCGCGCAGGGTGACGGTGGGCGGGGTGAGCCAGTTAGGGGGGATAAAAAAACGATGGGGCATAAAGCAACTTCAACTGATAAGGTAAAAAAAATCAACCGGCCAAATCGGTCAAATCTCTCTCGCGGAGCATGCGCCGGCGCCAACTGTTAAGCATGGGCACAATGTAGGGCAACAGCCGCATCGAATAATAAGGCGGCAGAATTGGCACGCCCAACAAATCGCCAAAACTGATCAGCACAAAAAGGTGTTCCAGGTCGGCCCTTTGTTGGCGCAGTTCCTTTTCCAGCTCAAAATAGGTCATGCCGTAAATAAAACCCCGCAGCCAATCGTCAATGGCCAGCCAGCGTTGTTTCAGTTGGGCCAATAAAGTATCCGGCCTTGGCGGGTCGGACGCCACGTTAATGTTACCTCCAATTCTTTGACATGTTCCCCCCCTTTTGTTAGACTGGGGGCAAAATTGTGCCCCCAAATTACCATTTTCAGGAGAGGATAAAATGCTAACCCCAGAATATATCGTCACCGGCCTGGGTATTTTGCTGGTGGTGTGGTATTTGTTTGCGGCTATTTATAACCGGCGTTTTGGCCTGCGCACCTATCGCTGGCTCCAACGTGATTTGGAGGTGTTAGGCGATAAAAAGAGCGTACAAGCCAGTTGGCTGGGTTCGTCCGGTTCAGGAGCGCGGATTGGCCTGCAACGCGCGCGCGCGCCCTTTCGCCGCCTGGAATTAACCTATCTGCTTGAATCGCGCGAGCTGGCCCCGCTCTGGCTGGTTGACGTGCTGCGCGGCAAACGGGACCAACTCATCTTGCGGGGCACCCTGCGCCATCCCCAGGGCGGCGAGTTAGAAATCATCCCGGCCGGCCGCAAGATTAAAACCTTGCCGCAAAACCCAAACAATCCCTGGACTTTGACCGATGGCCCTCACCATTTGGTTATTGCCCAACGAGGGGCGGCCAAACAACAAATCGAATGGGTCGCTCCCTTTTTAGAAAGTTACGGCTCCCACCTGATCCGTTTTTCCTGGGGGCCGCAGGACCCGCATATTCTGATCATGCTCCGGCTGGCCGGTTTACAAAATAACCAGGCGGCGGCGCTATTTCAGGCCATTTGCCGGGCAGGGGGCGGGCAAAACAAGGGGGATACAAAAGAAGATGGCCTGACATAAATGCGGCGGGCAAAAGTGAGCTTTTGCCCGCCTGGGGGTTTATGCTAATGACATCGAGCGTACTTTATCACGGCCAGCACTTCTTCAAAAGCTTCCGGTAGGGGACTGCCGCTGAATTCCAACCTTAACTGCCGCTTGGTGTGTGGACAGAAAAACTCTACCGTAACGTAAGTTACCGGCCAGCGTTTGATAAAGCCTCGCTTGCGTTGTTTCCAGGTAACGCTGGCCGGATGCCCGGCCACGGTCAGTTCTGGCAAAATAGTCTCGCGGCGCGAGCGGGGGGGGAGACTGGCCGTTAGCCGTAGTTCCATAGCCCAGCGCCGGCCCGGGTGGTGCAGAATATACCAGGCGTCGCCGGTGGCCACCCAGCGCCGGCCGTTATGCCGGTGGCTGGCCGTTACCTCCGGACTGCCCGCGCCCATCACAATTTCCCAGCCCGGGGGCAGGGCCAGGGAAATAAAGGTAGACGCGCCCAGCAGAACGTTGTTGATGGCAATTTCGTGCTGACGAACCAGTTCGGCCCCGGCCACAAATTACCCCTGTCCAAACACAGCGTTGGTGGTGCGGTTCAACATTTCAATCCCGCGCACTTCGGTGTCAAATAAAGGCACCACCCCGCGCACCATGCCGTTAAAAACCTCTTCTATTTCCCGCATGTAACCATCTTGCATCTGCACCCGGTTCTTGACAAATTCCGCCGAGTCCTCGGTCACGTTGGTCTTGTCAATTAACATATTCACCACCACGCCGCCCACCGGAATGCCAAATTCATCAAACCAATTGATGAAACGGCGGATGACGGCAATGGGCAAGGCTTCGGGCAGGGTGACAAAGAAAAAGGCTGTTTTTTCGGGATCGGTCAACAACTCTTTGGCCTGGTGCATCCGCTCGCGGAAGTTGAGCAGATAATCCATCAGGGGGTCTTTTTGCTCTTTCTTTTTGGAATAAGAAAGCAGCTCTCGCAAACTTTGGGCCTCTTTGCGGCTGTCCATCATTTTGTTGACCCACATGGAGTATACCGACGACATGCCCAACAAGCGGCGCGCATTGGCCGTGGGGGCGGTATCAAAAACGTAAACTTCGTACTCGTCTTTGAACATCAGGTCAATCATGTTCTCAAACATGGCCGACTCTTCAAAGGCCGGGTTCATGGTGGCCGACTCGACAAACTCATCGGCTTTGGTGCGGATTTCGGCAAATTTGAGAAAATAGTCAATTTTTTCTTTGATCTCCACCTTGGAGCGTTCAATGGTTTCTCGCGTGTCAATCTCGTACGCCATCAGATTGGGTACGCCCTTAACCGGCGTTTGTTTGCCAAAAACATTCTGGTCCAACAACCCGCTCAAGCTATGGACGGGGTTGGTGGAAGCCAGCAGGGTTTTTTTGCCCTGCCGGGCAAAACCAATGGCAGCCGCGCCGGCCATCACTGTTTTGCCCACCCCGCCTTTGCCCCCAAAAAAGGTAAATTTCAGGTGAGGATGCGCTTCCACAAATTGCTGCATGCTAACATCAATCAAGGCCATGCTTTATCTCCTTTGTTTAAACGGCCCCATTGCCAAACATCACCTGGGCCATTTTTTCAATCATCGGCAGGCCGGTGATGTCGCGCTCAAATTCTGGGATCCAGGCCAAAACATCATTGCCAAATAGTTGGTTGATTTTGGCGGCGTACACCTGCTGCATTTTGTGGCGATTGCGCAGGTATTCCGGGATGTTGGGCTGCTGCATCAATTCGTCCGGCAACACCCGGTTGACAATGTAACCGCTCAACGGCACATCAAACTTAGCAAAAAGTTCTGCCGCTTTTTGCGTGTCAATCAAAATCATTTCTTCCGGCACGCAAACAAAAAAGAAGGCGGTTTTTTCTTTGTCGGTAAGAATGCTGGACGAGGTTTGAATGCGGTATTTGATGTCTTGCAGTTCTTTTAAGATAAGGTCTTCCTGGATTTCCTCGTCGCGTTTGATGCGGGCGGCCATTTGCTCGTATTCGCGCATTTCTTCGCGGAGTTTGGTGATTTTTTCAATCCATTCGTCGTACACACTGGCCATGCTCAGGTAATACAGGGCGTGGCCCAGCGGCACCAGGTCGTAAATGTAATAGTCGTACTCGGCGGCCACCACAATATCTACCACCTGGTCAAAGATGGCGCTTTCTTCCATAGCCGGTTCGGCGGCGGCGGCCTGGATGTAGTTTTCAATTTCATCGGGGATTTTTTCCAGGCCGTACATATTAAAGATTTTTTGGCGAATTTCTTCCTGGTAGGCTTTGATGCGTTGGTCGGCGTCAATCTCTTGGGCAAAGAGATTGGGCATAATTTCCACCGCGCCTTTACCAAAGATGTCTCGTTGAAAAATATCCGACAGCGAAGCCTGGGGGTCAACCGAAAAAACCAGTACCCGGTGGCCCTGTTGGGCCAGATAGTAAGCGGCCGCCGCCGAAAACGTGGTTTTGCCCAGGCCGCCTTTGCCGCCAAACATAATGTAGCGTCGTTCGGGGTGTTCTTGAAAAATTTTTACCAGCGACATAGTTTATCTCCTTAAGCCAGGGCGTCGGTGAGGTCTTTTTCACGCAGCATGCGCCGTTTCCAGGTGGAAATTTGGGGCACCACATAGGGCAAAAGACGCAGGGAGTAGTAAGGCGGCAAAATGGGCACGCCTAATAAATCGCCCATGGTGATGAGAATAAATAGGTGTTCCATACTGCCGCGCGTTTTAAGCGCCTGGCGGGTCATCTCGTGACTGGCCATGCCATAGATGTAGTCGCCTATCGCTTCTTTAGCGCGTTGCCAGAAATTTCTTTTTTGTTCCTCAGTCATTGGGGAAGGTACCTCCTAAAGTATTGGATTGGTTGACTTTTTGGCGCGTTGGCTTAGGAATAACACACTGTCCAGGGAGGACGAAACCGGATCAGATTAATTGCCAAGTATACACCTGTTTAGACAGGGGTCAAAAGCGGGTGCGTTCCAAAATTTTGGCGGTAGGGACAGAACATTGTCCTGTCTCTACTCTAGGGCCTAAAAATTGGCACAGACCTGTCAAAAGCAAGGGGTCACTCCTCGGCCATTGAGCCGGCTTGCCGCCGGATAAAGGCTTCCAATTCGGCCAGGTCTTGGCCAGTGAATGTTTCGCCGCCTATAATAAAGGTGGGATAAGTTCTAATCCGGTAGCGGACAACCCTGAACAAACCCGGCAACGAGAGCGGGGCAATGAGTTGGATGCGCAGCCATTGTTGAAAACGCCGGTCCAGGTAGTGCAAACAGCGCCGCAGCCAGAGCGATTCCTCGCCATTTTCCAGCGCCTGGCCGGGTTGGCTCAAACCGGCTTCGGTCAATATTTGGTCGGTGTAGGCCAGGCCCCCCCGCATGTTGTGGAGCATACCGGCATGGGGCGTTATCACCTCAAGAATGGCGCAACGTTTCATGATATTGACTGACCACGTTTTACCAATTTTCTGCAATTACACGGGTTGGGTAGTTAACCCTGCCCCCCACAGAACCAGAAAGTCAAACCCAAAGGCGCCAGGAGGCAAAGGCGCTAAGTTTTTTAATAATTCTTTGCGCCTTTGCGCCCTGGCATTAGAAAATTTTAACCGTTTTGCTTCCGGCCCAGAAGTGAAGCGCGGTTCATCGGGGTTCAGATTTATTCTGAAGCAGCCGGGGCTGCGGCCGCTTTGCTTCTGGCCCTGTTAAAGGAGATGATCCCATCCCAGGCCAAAAACAGCGCGGCAATGGCCAGGAAGAGACCAATCAGGCCGGCAATGCCGTTGCCAATTTGAAAGGCCAGGCCGGCCGTGGGGTCAAATAACCCCTTGGCGTCAAAGAAGGATTTGTAAGCCGTAACCAACAGGGCGGCGACGGTGGTGACATACATAAAAACCGCCGGCCAGAAGGTCCAGGCATATTTTTTACCTTGTTCGGCCAGCCAGATGGTGATAAGCAGTAAAGCCAAACCGGCAAAAAGCTGGTTGGCCCCGCCAAAGAGCACCCAAATGCGCTGCCAGAAAGCGGTCCACAAAATGAGCATGGTGAAGCCCAGGGCCACTATGCTGCCGATGTGGGGGTTCTTCATGATGGGCAGGGCGTCGCCCAATAGTTCGGCGCTGGCCACGCGCATAAAACGTAGCACCAGTTGCATTACGGTCAGGGCCATCACGGCCAGGAAAATTGCGCCGATGGCGCCGCCCAGGGCAGACGGAATGCCAATCACCGCCAGGAAGCGGGCCATGCCGGCGGCAAACACTCCCCCGGCCCCAATTTTGAGTTGATACAGATTGGCCGCATCGTAAAGAACGCTGCCGTCGGGCGCGACAATGAGCGTGGCGGCAAAAACTACGGCCAGCACCGCCAGCACCACCTCCAGGAACATGGCCCCGGCCCCTACCGGCAGGGCGTCGGTTTCTTTTTCAAGCTGGCGGGCCGTACCCGAAGTAGACACCAGGGAATGCCAACCCGATACCGCGCCGCAAGAGATGGTGACAAACAGGATGGGCCACAACCAGCCCAGCGCCGGTTGATTCCAGGTTACATAGGCCGGAATTTGAAAAGAGGTGCCCACCGAGCCGGTGAAGGTGGCAATGAGGATACCGAGAATAGCGCCAATAATACCCAAAGCCACAAACCAGAACGAAGTGTAGTTGACCGGCTGGGCAAAACGCCAGATGGGCAAAACCGAACCCAGGTAACAGAAGAACAGGGCAAAAATCCCCCACAACCACACCGACCACTGCATTGGTCCATAAGGCGTGTTATAGAGCACGCCGTTGGCATCGCCGGCCAGGGAGTTAACCACTTTGACAATATTGGTGGAAAAGGCCAATGTGCCCAGCCAGATGCCAACCAGGGCAATCAGGACTGTTACCACCGTGGTCGTGAGCAAATCCATCCGCCAGCGATAAGTCATTTGACCGGCCAGCAGCCCGGCCAGGGTGAGGATAATGAACCCAATGGGCACCGTGGGGGTGGCCAGCAATCCGGCTACCACTGCGCCAAAAGCGCCCATAATCAAGAGCAGATAAAAGTATAAAAAACCAAGCAACAGGTTCCGGGCGCGGGGGGAGATGAGTTTGTAACTCAAACCGCCCAGGGTCAATCCGTCGCTGCGCATGGCCAGCATAGCCGCCGCATAATCTTGCACCCACCCAATCAACAATACCCCAAACAATAACCACAAAATGGACGGTAGCCAGCCCCACTGCACCGCCGTAATCGGCCCCACAATTGGCCCCAGGGCAGCAATGGATTTGAACTGATAGCCAAACAGAACACTGCCTTTGGCGGGCATAAAGTCAACTCCATCGTTATACATGGTGGCCGGGGTAGCCCGCTTGGGATCGGCCTGAATGATTTCACGGTCGATCTTGACTGCATAGAGACGATAGCCAAAAATAGCTACCAGAATAGCGATAATTATCATTCCTAACGCCATAGTTAATGATGCTCCTTTCAATAAGATAAGCCGCTGGGTTGATTTGATATTTTGTTGTCAATAAAAAAGGTTGGACACAGTCAAATAATTAAGCTACCTGAACCGGTTGCCGGCCGGCGCCCCAGGTATCCGCAGTGTGGTAACTATCCACCTGAGCAGAGTTGAAATTGCGCTTGGGGAGCGATGAAGAAGGCAGAGGTATCGTTGTCCAGAGGCGATGATGGACATTTGACTATTCGACAGCGTTGCATGAACAGTTACCAGGTTTATGTTGCAACCCACCTCCTTTTTACCTGACAATGCAAAGGTTAACCTGTTATTTAACTTATGGGACAGTGTAAATAAAGAACCAAGAATCGTGGCGAGGACACATCTAACTTGGCCTTGCACTATAACACTATTGACATTATATGTCAATTTGTGCTGCTCCCTGCGTTAAAAAATCACCTTGATAACCAAGCCCTAATTTGGGTCTGGGGTTATCATCGGTTATAATAGCCGCTGTTGAGTATAAAATTTGAATTTGAACTGGAGGCATACCCGGTGGCAAAACTAAGCCTGACCGAAGTGGAAACGATTGCCGAACTGGCCAAACTCACCCTGACCGACGCAGAAAAGAAAATGTTTCAAGAACAACTTTCGGCTATTTTAGATTATGCTGAAATGTTACAGCAAGTTGACACCACCGGCATCCCCCCTACAGCCAGCGCCATCCCTTTAAAAAACGTCATGCGACCTGACGAGGTCAGGCTCTCCCTGCCTACCGAGGAAGCTTTGGCCAACGCTCCTGATGCAGATGAAGCCAGTTTTAGAGTGCGGGCTGTGCTGGATTAACGCTCACAGACTTGTTCCATTGGAGGACACCTTGGAACTTTACTCTCTAACCATCCATGCCGCGCAAGATAAACTGCGCCAGGGCGAGATCACGTCGGTTGAATTGACCGAAAGCGTATTAGAGCGGATTGCGGTGGTTGAAAAAAAGGTGCAAGCTTACATCAGCGTGCAGCAAGACCTGGCCTTACAAATGGCTCGTTTTGCCGATGAACGCCGCGCTGCGGGTGAGGATAACCCGCTGCTGGGGATACCCCTGGCCGTTAAAGACGCCATTATTACCCAGGGCGTGCCCACCACGGCCGGCTCGGCCATGTTAAAAAATTACGTGCCCCCTTTTGACGCAACAGCCGTGATCAAACTGCGCCAGGCCGGGGCCGTGTTTGTGGGCAAAACCAATACCGACGAATTTACGATGGGTTCTTCCACCGAATACTCAGCCTTTCACCCCACCAACAATCCCTGGAACTTGAGCCGCGTGCCGGGCGGCAGCAGTGGCGGCAGCGCCGCCGCCGTAGCCGCCGCCGAAACCCTGGGGGCGCTGGGCACCGATACCGGCGGCAGTATTCGCCAACCGGCTTCTTTTTGCGGAGTGGTGGGACTGAAACCCACATACGGCCGGGTCAGCCGGTATGGCCTTATTGCCCACGGCTCCTCGCTGGACCAGATTGGGCCGCTGGCCAAAGATGTGGAAGACGCAGCTATGTTGCTTACCGGCCTGGCCGGCTACGATTTCCGCGATTCCACTTCAATCAATGCCCCCACCCCGGATTACGTAGCGGAAATGAAACAGGGCGATAACCTGAAGGGCCTCAGAATTGGTGTGCCCAAAGAGTATTTTGTGGGCGGGCTTGAGGCCGGGGTGGAAACCATCATCCGGGCGGCTATCGAGCAACTGGCCGGGTTGGGAGCAGAGATTATTGACGTGTCGTTACCCAACACCGCCTATGGCATTCCGGTTTATTATATCATTTCTACAGCGGAAGCGTCGGCCAATCTTTCCCGTTATGATGGGGTGCGTTACGGTTTGCGCCGGGACGGCGGCGATATGTGGGAAACTTTTCGCCAAACCCGGCAGGTTGGCTTTGGGCCGGAGGTCAAACGGCGCATTATGCTGGGCACTTACGCCCTCTCGGCGGGTTATTACGACGCCTATTATTTGAAAGCGCAGCAGGTCCGCACCCTGCTCCGGCGAGATTTTGAGCAGGCGTTTGAAACGGTTGACGTGATGGTTTCGCCGGTGGCGCCTGGCGTTGCTTTTGAAATTGGGTCAAAGGTGGATAATCCGTTGCAGATGTACTTGAGCGACGTTTATACGGTTACGTTGAACCTGGTTGGGCTTTGTGGCATTTCGGTGCCGTGTGGTTTTTGGGATGGCATGCCGGTGGGGTTGCAAATTATTGGGCCGGCTTTGGGCGAAAGCGCCATTTTGCGGACGGCCTATCAATATGAGCAGGCCACCGCCTGGCATCGTCAAAAGCCCGGCGAACTCTAGTTTCTGGTTTGCGGCTTTGCCGCGCCAAGTTTTTTAGGCCGGTTGAGGCGTTGAGATGGCCTGCCGGTTTGGCCGGGGTTCATGCAGGCGATACCCAATGCCCCATTCGGCCAGCAGATAACGGGGTTTTCGGGGGTGGTCCTCAAGTTTTTGGCGGAGATAGTGGATGTAAAGTTTAAGCGAACCCAGGCTGACGTTTTTTTGGGTGCCCCAGACCTCCTGGATTAACTCTTCGTGCGTTACCACCCGGCCCACTTTACGCAGCAAAATGGCCAGCAAGCGAAACTCGGTGGGGGTCAACGGAATAGGTTCTCCGCGCAGCTCCACCCGTCGCTCCTCTAAATCAATTAGCAATTGGCCGTCGTCATACAGGAAGGCCTCATTGGCCGTGCGCTGGTTATTGCGCCGCAGCAAGGTGCGAATTTTGGCCAGCAAGATTGGTATTTTAACGGGTTGGCGCAAATAATCATCTGCGCCCATTTCCAAAGCTCTCACTACGCTGCGTTCATCATGGCGGTGGCTGGTCACCAAAATAGAGTGAATATCCAATTCGCGTAGCCGGCGGCAGGTTTCAAAACCATCCATCACCGGCATCATCAAATCCAGGATAACCAAATCTGGAAATTGTTGTCGGGCCAACTCTATGCCTCTTTGCCCACTCTCGGCAGTGAAAACGTAATACCCCTCATTTTCCAGGGAAAGACTGAGCAGTTGAAGCATGGTTGTGTCATCATCAATAACCAGAATTTTTATCATGATGCTTGCTCCCAAAAAGGTAAGGAAAAGCAAAAGCGTGACCCCTGTCCGGGCTGGCTGGTGGCCCAAATACGGCCATTTTGCAATTCAACCAATCGTTTGGTGGTATAAAGTCCAAGTTCATAAGTAGACGGCATTTTGCCGTTTTCATCGTCAACAGGATAGAATTGCCCAAAAATCCTGTCCAATAATTTGGGGGGGATCGGTTCGCCATTATCTATAATAGAAATGATCACTTCGGATTGGTTTGCTTCTGCTTCAATTGCCACCTGACCTCCGGCCGGGCAGCGGTTAACGGCATTGGTTAACAAGTTAAATAAAATCAGCTCTGTTTTGGTGGGGTCGGCGGCAACCAGGGGCAGATTGTCGGCGGCAACCAGGTTAAATTGATGACGTAAATTTTCTTCATCTTGAACCAGAAGTAAAATTTGTTCAATCAGAGGCGTTATGGCCACCGACTCCACATAAATTCGTACCTCTCCGGCCTCCAGGCGTAACATGTTGAGCAGTTCATCGGTAAATTTTGTCAGCCACTGGCTTCGTTCCCACATACTCTTCAGGGTTGTTTGCTGTTTCTGGGGGTCCAAGTCTGAACTCATGAGCAGGTCAATGCAAGTTTGAATGAAACTGAGCGGATTGCGTAACAGGTGGGCGGCCATGTTGGCAAATTCTAACCTGACATATTGATCATTGGGCGTTCTTTGCAGAACACAGAGAATGCCTATAACCCGGCTGTTTTGCAGCAAAGGGGTAACGGCGCTGCGCACAAGAATGGAGCGATTCTCCTTTGTTTTCAACAACACCTTTGGGTCAAAGAGAGGTTGCTGCTTTTCTATGGCCTGGTTCAAGAGTTGACATAATTTATGGGTGGTATGATTGTGCAGGAACAATAATTCGCAAATTGATTTGCCAATTGCTTCTGCCGGCGGCCAGCCAAATATCTCACCGGCGGCCTTATTTTGCGCAATTACTTTTAAGTTTGGATCTAGCATCCAGACAGCCTCATCAACTACCGACATCAACAGGGAAAAACGTTCCCGGTCAGTTTCAGCTTGTTCCTGGCCTAACGCGCGGTGGATGGCCGGCAATACTTCTTCGGCGGCCAAAGGGCAGGTCAGGCAATCTCTAACTCCTAATCGGAGCAGCTCAACTGCCAATTGGGGGAGGGCTTGATCTGTTATTAAAATTACCGGGAAAGGATGATTGGCTACAAGCGCCAGATCGCGTAACAGGTTAATTGAGGCGGTTACCGGAAGGTGTAGTAAGAGGAGGCGAGGCGCTTCGGTAAGCGCTATTCTCAGGCCCTCTGCCTGGTTTTGAGCCAGAAGTGGTTTGAATCCATGCGGAAGCAATATTTGCTCTGAAATGGTTTTGGATAATGTTAAATCAGGTTCAATGACAAGGATGCTCTGGCCAGCCACAAATGCCTCTGTTAAAGTATAATAGGGTAAGCGTAGTAATCAATAGTTGAAATTGAGAATCAAAACCATGGTCCCTGAAAGAATCTTATTTAAAAAATTTTAACAATATTTAATGATAAAGGTGTGTGAATATTCTTAGAAAAAAGTTAGAAATTAAAAAGCGTTCAATGCTTGAGCAGGTTGAACGCTTTTGGGGTGATTATTTGCCGGTTTTGCTTACTGCGGCTGGCCAAAGGGTTTTAACCAAAACGATAGCCAATCCCCCACTCGTTTTGGATCAGGCTTGGTTTTGATTTATCCTTTTCCAGCTTACGGCGCAGGTAACTGACGTATAGCCGTAAAGAGTCTATATCCTCCGAGTATTCTGGCCCCCATACTTCGGCCAACAGAAATTGGTGAGGCAACACGCGGCCCTTGTGCCGGGCCAACACAGACAGCAGGCGAAATTCGGTTGGCGTCAGGTCAACCCGTTCATCGTCAACCGTCACTTCGTATCTCTCAAAATCAATGGTCAAGTCACCCTGGGTAAAAATGCCCCGGTGACCGCCGCCGCCATTATCATCCGGTTGCGGTGACCGCGAGATACGCCGGAGCACAGCCCGAATCCGGGCGGCCAACTCGTCAGCCGTAACCGGCTTAACAATATAGTCATCGGCGCCCAGGTCCAAACCCTTCACCACCCCTTCCTGAGTGTCGAGGGCGGTGAGCATAATAATGGGCACTTCGGACATTTCTCGCAAACGTTCACATATCTGCCAGCCGTCCAGGGTGGGCAACATAATATCCAGTAAGATAACGTCTGGATTAAAGGAGTAGGCTTTCCGCAAACCTTCGCGGCCATCGTAGGCTATTTCTACCTCAAAGCCAGCTTTGTTTAACATAAGTTGAAAGGCATCACATAATAGCTTGTCGTCGTCAATAATCAATACTGAGGTCATAGTGCACTTCTATATCATTGGCCCAAAATCATTATGATCTGGAATATTTGCTTGCCACTTTTTAATTATACCACACTAAGGTTTGAATTTGGTTTGAATCAAGGCCCTAAATTTGAACTTTTTGAAGACAATTTTACTTTTTTGTTTCTCTGTTGATGATATTATCTGGAACTAAGCCGGCGGCCATAGCGTCTTCAAAGCTCATAGGTTTTGCAGAAAGGTCATTATTTTTGGGGGGTGAGCTTAATTCCGGTTTGGTTTGGTCATTGCCCATAGATATAATTGCCGGTTTTAGGTCGTGTGTTTTCTCCAGTCTAAGCGGCCTGACAGCGCCGCCGTAGTTGCTTTTTTTCTCTTCGGAGTCAAGCACTCGATCAAATTCCGTATTCAGGGTTTCGCTGATGATGCTTGTTTCCCTGGCCAATTCATTAAGGCGGGTAATGATTTTTTGCAGGGTGGTTATTTCTTTCTTTTGGCCGTCGGTAAAGCCGGCCGATTTTGCCCAAAGCGTTTGCAGAATTTGCGAGGCCATGGTCAGGGCTGGGGTCAGATCATTTGAGATAAATCCTTCCAGGTTGGCGTTTTTTTCCAGCAGCATGTCGTTGATTTCTTGCAATATTTCGTTGCCCGCTTTCAGGCCGGTTTCGCCTTCTTGCACCCGGGCATATAAACGGGCATTGTCTATGGCCGGAGCAACCTGGTTGGCCAATGAGGTTAACATACGCACCTCGCGCGGACTCCACGCATATTTATCGGCGCGTTTGCCCACCGCCAATACGCCCACTACGTTTGCGCCGGCCTGTTTTTTTTGATCTCCAACTTCAGACCCGGGCCGGGTAATAGGCACGGCAGCCAGGGCTTGTAATCCTTCTTTGTCTACCCATATTTTATGACCGTGAACATCTTTGGCTACCGATTCAACAAATTGCGCTTTGTTGGCCTGGGCCACCCGTCCTTCTATGCCTGCGTCCAGTTTCAAGCATTGCATGCCCCGCACATATTCTATAGAAAGTCCGGTATGGGCTTGCATTTCCAATTGATTTCTTTCATCAAGCAGATAAAGCCAGGCGGCGTCGGTTTTGAGTGTAGTCAGGGTTTGGTCAACCGTACATTGCAAAATTTGCTTTAAATCAAGGGTGCGGTTGATCATTTCAGAGATATTATTGAGAGTCTGAAGGTCGGCATTTTGTTGCTGCACCTCGTCTTCAGCTTCCATCATCGCCGCCAGCAGTTGTTCCAGGTCGTCGTCGGCCGGCTGGGGGAGGGTGGAGGTGATGTCGGGCAGGCCTAGGGGAGTAGGCACTTCCACCTTCAAGTCGGTTTGCTCTACCTCTTGCAGTTCAACTTTGCCGGCATCCCCTAACAAAGCTTCAGCCGTAAGCCATAACCCCTCGCGCAAGCGCAAACTTTCCATGGCTACCGCCGTTTCCTGACTCATAGCCATTAAGAAGCAGAGTTCGGCGGGGGTAAAGTGTTTTTTACCTTGCAAACCAACCAGCAGCGCCCCAATCAAGCGCGGGCCAACTTGTAGTGACAGGCTGACCAGGCTGGTCAGGTGGCTGGCCTTCAGAAGCAATCGTTCGGTTTCGTCATCAGAGGTATCATATTCCAGTAAGGCCCCTGCCCCGGCTACCAGGTGGGGCATAAGGGCAGTGGCGCCCTGGTGCAGCTCCTGGCCGGTGAGGATACGGATTAAGGTGGGCGTTAAGCCTTTATGCACCCCCAAGGTTAACTCTTTGGATTCGGCGTCAATGAGCAGAACCGCGCCTACCGGGGCGCTGGCGGTTTCCAGGGCCTGGACCAGGGCCAGTTTAAGCAGGTGGGCCGGGTTGGCGGTGTGGATAGCCTGGTAAGCAAAAGTGGTCAGGGCAATGATACTCCGGTTACGTCGCTTGATCTCAACATCGGCTAAACGCAAAGCGGCCTGATATCGCTCCAGGCGTTGCTGCGCTTTTTTTAGCTCGGTGCGGGTGGCCTCTAAATTCATCGGCCAATCTTCAACCACGTACACTGTTCCTTTAGGACGAGGGGAGTTTGGCGCTTCCATATGTAACTCCAAAGTATAGCCGTTAGCCTTTTTAGGCAATGGGCCATTTAACCTACATTCATTTGTTTGATCGTTTCAATTAACACGGCCTCGGCAAAGGCATCTTTGGGGATGTAGTCTACCGCGCCTACTTCCAGGCCGTTCAGCACATCTTGAGCGTGGTCGCGCGTGGTCAGCATGACCACCGGAATGTCGGCCAGGTTGGGATCGGCCTTGAGTTTTTGGCATACTTCAAAGCCGTTGATGTCAGGCAGCTCTATATCCAGCACCACCAGGTCAAAGTGTTGTTGTTGGGCCACATCTAAGCCCCCCAAACCGGTCTCGGCCCAATGAACCTGACAGCCGTTGCTTTCCAAAGCCAGTTTAAGTTTAAGCGCCTGGGGGGCGCTATCTTCTACAATGAGAATCGAGGGATGTCGGTCGTTTGTGTTAGCCATGATGTAATCCTTTCATTTCAACCATTTTATCAAGGTGACTCTGGCCCGGTTGTTATCTTGTTCTTCAACAATGCTTTCGTCCACCAGTTGGCATGCGCCGGCAATGCTGCGGTTAGATCCGGCCTCGCCTTGAGTTTCGTCGCCCAGCGAAACATGGGCCAGGTTGACCAGACAGGCCACCTGGAGGCCGTGCTGCCCGTTTTGGCTGGCATCGGACATGACAATTTCGCCGGCTTCACTGGTATTCCAGGAGAGCACGCGGGCCAATTCTGAAGCCGCCAGCGAAATACGGGCCTGGTCGGCGGTGCCAAAGCCCATTTGTTTGGCCATCTCGCGGGCTTGCATGCGCACTACAACGATATCCAAATCGTTGTTGATGTAAATTCTTCTTTCTGCGTCCATAGTTGTTACTCCTAAAGGGTGTCTAAGCGTTTAGCGATGGGAGCTTTTGCCGGGTCAGGCTACTCGAGAGAGCATTTGCTGTTTCTCCTGTTTTTGTTTGCTCATCGCGGCCAGTATTCTTTTAAGGGTAGCCATTAATTCTTCATCGGCCTGCGCTTCTGGGGAGTGGTGCGCGGCTCTTTGCGAAGCGGCCAGGGCCACCCAAATCTGCTGTTCGGCCTGGTGCAACTCCTGGATTTGTCGCTCCAGGGCTTCGGCCCGCCGGGTCAGTTCAAGGTTGGCCTGTTGTAAGGCGCTGTAGCTGGATTCCCAATTTTGGGCTTTTTCCTGAACTTCGCTGTACATTTGTGAGTTGGCTACGGCGTGGGCCACCTGCCGGCCAATAGAAACCAGCATGCGTTTATCCCGCGACGACCAAACCCAATCGTGCCGGTTGGCCACCGCCAAAACTCCGTAAGTTTTATTGTCTGTTCTCAACGGCACGGCCGCCACAGTGCGCAGCCCTTCTTCTTGCACCAGAACGCGCGCCTTGCCGCTATGAAAGAGCATGCCGTCTCGCAAAATAGGTTCGCTGCGGGTAAAAGCCATGCCCTCCACCCCGTCGCCCGGCGAAAGGTGCTGCATGCCGTTCACGTATTGCTCCGAAAGACCCTGGTGCCCGCGCAAAGTGAGAAAGTCGTTTTGCTCGTCAAGAAGATAACACCAGCCGGTTTCGGCGTTAAGGATGCTCAAAGTTCGTTTAAGAACGGCGTCAAGAATAGCGTCCAGGTGAAGGGTGCTGCCCAGTTCGTTAGATAAAGCGTTCAACAAGCCCAGGTCCACGTTTTGGTTGGCCACTTCCTCTTCCGCCGACATCACGGCCGCCAGCAGTTGTTCCAATTCTTCAACGTCCATCGGTTGCTGCGGGGTGGTTGCTTCAGGAGGAGGTGGAAGCGGCGTTTCTCCGTTTTGGCCCTGTTCCTGGCGATAGACCAGATAAGTGTTGGTGGTCCGTAACCGCACGTTGTCTAAAAACAGGGCCGTTAACTGGGCCAACATTGACAACCACTGCTGCTGTTCGCGGTCAATCATTTTGGCGTCTGCTTTGTGGCTGCCCACCACAATGGCTCCTAAAACCTGCCCGTCAAAACGAAACGGCACGCCAAAGAGATAGGCCAATTTGTGCCGGCCCAAAAGCGCCTGCTGGGCGTTTAGCTGCATGGGGCGGGGTTTAACCCACAATTTCCGGCCCATCAACAATAACCGTCCCAAATCGCCAACGGTCAACTGCCTGACCACCTCATCCGGCATGCCGCGCCGGGCTACCGCGCTCAGATTGTCCGGGTCGTCGCTGGCAATCAACAAAGCGCCCAACTCCACCTGGCTAATGGCCAGGGCGTAAGGCAAAATAGCCGCCAACACCTTTTTGCGGTCGGTTTCCTGGCCAATTTTGGCAATCATCCTTTCGATGATGGCGGCATAATTATTGGCCGAACTCAGTTGGCCGGTAACGCCAAAGGGGGCGTGAATTTGGGTTGTATCCATAATTTTCTCCTATACCAATGCCATTAGCGCGGCAGCAATTTTATCGGCGGGCAAAACTTGTTCTGCCGCGCCAAGTTCAATGGCTACAGCCGGCATTCCAAACACTACGCACGAGGCTTCATCTTGGGCAATGGTATGCGCTCCCGCCCGGCGCAAGGCCAGCAAACCTTCGGCGCCGTCGTTACCCATTCCGGTTAAAACAACGCCTATAGCGCCGCCGCCGTACACCTGGGCGGCCGAGTTGAACAGAAAATTGGCCGCCGGGCGCAAGCCGTTTTGCGGCGCCGCCTGGCTGAGCAAAATCAGGCCCTTTTCGTTGACCAGCATGTGCCGGTTATCCGGGGCAATGAGCGCCTGGCCGGGTTTCGGCTGGTCGCCCTGTTGAGCCAAACGCACCTCGGCGGGGGCCAGTTGGTTAAGCCAGGCGGCCAAACCTTCAGAAAAACCGGCCATAATGTGCTGGACAATCAAAATAGGAACCGGAAAATCGGCCGGCAGGTTGCCCAGGATTTTAGCCAGCACCCCCGGCCCGCCGGTGGAAGAGGCAATGGTCAATAGATGAATTTTTGATTTTCCGTTTTGGCGCGCGCCGGGGGGACGGGTCAACAGAGAAGTGGGGCGTGACCGGCCCCAGCGCCGCACCACTTTAACCTCCGCCATCAACCTGAGTTGATTGATCAACAACTCGTGCATTTCGGGGGGGTCGTCTATGCTTGGTTTTTCCAAAATGGTCAGCGCCCCGGCCTGCAAAGCGTCAAATGAAAGTTTGTTTTCATTTTTGTTAAAACTGGCGCTGACCATCACAATGGGGCGCGGCGTTTCGGCCATGATTTGGCGGGTGGCTTCCAGGCCGTCCATCTCCGGCATGTACACGTCCATGGCAATAACATCCGGCTGGAGCCGTTTGGTCAGGCGCACGGCTTCAATGCCGTTCTGGGCGGTGCCAATTACCTGAAAACCGGGCGCGTTTTGCAATATGGAAACCAGCAACTCACGCGCCACCAGCGAGTCTTCCACAATCAGCACCCGGATGGGGGTATTTTGGGTTTCCATTTGTTTCCTTTCAAGGTAGTCCAGACATTAAAACCCTAAAGGTCTTAATCCAGCCCTACACCAATTGCTCAATGGTGTCTAACAAATTGCCCTGGTCAAAACTGCTTTTGACAATATAGGCATCCGCGCCCACTTCAATGCCCCGCGCTTTGTCGGCCGGCGAGTCCAGAGAAGTGACCAGGATCACGGGAATATCGGCGTAACGGGTATCGTTTTTGATCCGGCTGGTCAACTCAAAACCGTCCAGCCGGGGCATATTAATATCAGACACAATCAGGTGGGGCAGGCCGTCGGTAGCCAGCACGCCCAGGGCTTCTTTGCCATCGGTCGCCAGTTTGACCTCGTAACCAACCGCTTCCAGGATGTTTTTCTCCAGGGTGCGGGTGGTGATTGAATCGTCTACCACCAGGATGGTTTTACGCTGGTCGGTTTCTTTTTGCTCGGCGTCCGTGGTCACTACCGGGCGGGCGCGGGCGCGGGCGGCCAGTTTAATCAGGTCGGCCACGTGCAGCACCAGGATCACTTCGCCGGAGCCAAGCAGGGTGGCTCCGGCCAAACCGCCCACTTTGGCCAGTTGCCGGCCTAAATTTTTGATCACCACTTCCTGTTCGCCCACCAGGTCGTCAACAATCAGCCCCAACCGCTTTTCGGCAACGGCCACAATCACCACAGTCAGTTGCCGGGCGTCCCTGGAGTCAGGGGGTAACTCCAACAGGTCGGCCAGCCAGGCCACGGCAATCGGCTGGCCCAGGTAGGTGATGGCTTCTTTGCCCTCCACGCTGGCCACGGCTTCGGGTTTTATTTGCAACATCCGCTCTACGCTGGTCAGCGGCAGGGCAAAAGTTTGCTCTCCGGCGCGAACCAGCAGGCCGCGTGAGCTGGCCAGGGTTAAGGGCAGGGTCATGGTAAAGGTAGTGCCCTGCTTGGGTTCAAACTCCACTTCCAGGGTGCCGTGCAGCTCTTCCACGTTGCGGCGCACCACGTCCATGCCCACGCCCCGGCCGGAGATGTCGGTAATAATTCTGCTGGTGGACAGGCCGGAGCTAAAGATAAGATGGGCCACTTCGGTATCGCTGAGTTTGTCGGCTTCGCCCATTCTGAGCAGGCCCTTGCGGATGGCCGAGGCGCGAATAGCTTCCAGGTCCAGGCCCCGCCCATCATCCTTTACCGTGATGATAATGCGGTTTCCCTGCTGGCTGGCCGAGAGGAAGATATTGCCCCGGTCCGGTTTGCCGGACTTTTCGCGCTCAACGGGCGGTTCAAGGCCGTGGTCAACAGCGTTGCGCAGCAGGTGGATGAGCGGGTCTTTGATTTGCTCCAAGACCCGCTTGTCCAGTTCGGTTTCGCCGCCCTCAATGGTCAGGTGCACCTGTTTGTTTTGCTCGCGGGCCACATCGCGCACCATGCGGCCAAAGGTGGTGGTGATGGTGGAGAGGGGCAGCATCCGCACCCGTTTGATCTCCTCTTGCAGTTCATTGATAATCAACGACAATCGCATGGTGTCGTTAGACAATTGGCGATAGAGGGAGTTGGAGCGGGTGTTCAGTGCGCGCAGTTGCTCCTGATTATAGGTGGCAAAGTGGGTGAGGGCTGCCACGTCTTTGCCCTTATCCTGGTGACCGTTGCGGATGAGCCGGTTGTAATGGCTGCGTAAAGCCATCCAATCCTTATGCCATTCGGCGGCCAGCATCTGGAGATCGCGCACCTCGGCCAACCGCTGCTCGGCCCGAATTTTAGCGCCCAGTAGCTCGCTGAATTGAGCCATCAAAGCATCCAACTTGCTCACCGAAACCCGGATGGTTTCGTCAACTTGCGGCCCGACGGGGGGAGGTTGAGCAGCCGGAGCCGGAGTTTCAATTGTTTCTTCGCGCTCCTGTGGTTCGGGCTTTTCTTTCTGGGGAGAACGTTTTGGGGCCTGGCTAACCTCTTTTCGGACCTTGTCGTTTTGCGGCGGTTCGGCTTTACTTTTGGGCAGTTTTGTTTTGGCGCCGTCCGGCGTTATCCCCTGTTCAAGGTTTGTTTTGGCTTCTTCCAAACGCGCCAACAGGGCCAAAACGGCCGCGGGCGGGGTCGAGTCGCCGGCTTCAATCCGCTGCATCACCAATTCAACGGCGTCCAGGGTTTGATACAGCAGGTCAAGCAATTCCGGCGACAGGTCCAACTGCCCCTCTTTAACGCCCAAGAGCAGGTCTTCCAGGGCATGGCCCAGGCTCTCGATAGTCGTCATCCCTACCGCTCGCGCTGCGCCTTTGAGGCTGTGCGCCTCCCGGAAGATTTCTTCCAACAAAGCCTGTCGTTTTTCAGAGGCAGGGTCTTTTTCCAGGGTCAGTAAGCCCTGGGTGATCTTTTCAATGTGCTCACCCTGCTCAATTTTGAAGCTCTCAATTAATTGTTGGCGGATTTTTTCACTGAGTCCCATAGGTCTGTGCCGTTTCCAATCAAAGGAACCTGATCTTCTCAGTTGAGTTTATATCTGGCGACCAAAGTTTCCAGTTGCTGGGCCACGTCGGATAAATCCTGGGCGCTTTTTTCGGCCTGGCGAATAGAGGCCAGGTTTTGCACGGTGGCCTGATTGATATTCTCAATGGCCAGGGCGATTTGCTCCATGCCTGTTGTTTGTTGTTGGGCGCTGGCCACAATCTGCTGGGCGGCATTGGCGCTCTCGGCAATGTTGGCCGCCAATTGTTTGATGGTCTCCCCGGCCTGGCCGGTGAGGTTTACGCCGGTATCTACGCCCTTGGTGCCTTCTTCGGTGGCCATCACGGCGGCGTTGGTGGCCCGTTGGATTTCGTTGAGGATCGCCTTTACCTGGGCTGTAGCCTGTTTGGACTGCTCGGCCAGGTTGCGCACCTCAACGGCCACCACGGCAAAACCTTTGCCATGCTCGCCGGCGCGGGCCGCCTCAACCGAGGCGTTGAGGGCCAGTAAGTTGCTTTGAGAAGCAATGTCGTTGACCGTGGCCGTGATTTCGCCGATTTGTTGCGTTTGTTCGCTCAAGGCCAGGATATTTTCGGCAATGCCTTCCACCTTTTCTTTGATCTGGTTCATACTGCCCACCGTCTCGGTGATGGCCTGCTGGCCGGTTTGGGAAACGTCGCGGGTGCGTTGGGCCTGTTCGGCCACGGCCCGGGCCTTGGTAAAGGCTTGTTCAACAATGGTTTTTACCTCGTCAATGGTGGTTGAGGTTTGGGAGATGGCCGATGATTGCTCGTTGGCGGCGGAAGCCTGCTGGGTGGTGGAAGATAAAATCTCGGCGGCGGCGCGGGTGATGTTGGCCGTAGCCTCGCGGATCTGGCGGGTCATCACTTCCAGGCGCTCCACCATATTGTTCAGGTTTTGGCCCAGGGTGAGCAGGGCGTCTCCTTCCTCGTGGCCGTTCAACGAGAGGCGGGTGGACAGGTCGCCCTCGGCGACCAATTCCACAAAGGCCAGGTAGTCGTCAACCGTGTGTTCCAGATATTGCCGCGCCTCCTGCATTTGGGCAAAAAGGCGCGTATTATGCACGGCAATGGCCACCTGGTTGGCCAAAATTTGGATGGTTTTTTCATCGTCGGGGGTTAAGCCGTTTATTTTTGAGCTTTGCACGTCCAGCACGCCAACCACTTCGTCGCCCAACACCACGGGGACGGCCATTTCGGCGCAAGTATCGGGCAGCACGGGATTGGGCGCCCAACTGGGGTCTTCTTTTACATTGCCCACGTTAATAATTTGTCGCTCGCGGGCCGCGCGGGCCACTAGGCTTTGGGGCGCGTTAATTGAAAATTTGTGCCCCTTGCTTTTTAGCTCTTCCCCGGCCCGGCCATAACCTTCGGCCACGTACAGGTTTTCGCGCGCTTCGTCCACCAAATAGATGTGGATGTGGTAATAATTGAAGGTTTCTTTGGTAATGGTCACCACTTCTTTCATCAGGGTGTTCAGGTCTAAAATACCCGAGAAGCGCTGGCTCAGGTCAATGACCACTTCCAGTTGTTTGGTTTGTTCGGCCATTTGCGCATCTTGAATAGTGATGGCTTTTTGGAGTTGGTTGACCAACACCAGGCCCACCATAATAACCACGGCCAGGGCGATGCTGCTGCTAATAGGGTCTATCCGTAAAGTCATCATATTCATGGTCAAAAGACCGATGATGGCCCCGGCCACAACGGCCAGGATACTCAAGATGATGGCAATGGCCAACACTTTGTGGCGAATGGTCCAATTTGTGCGTTTTAGGACTTTCATAATAATTCCTCCTGTACAATCAATCGCTTATCGTGGAGCAAGGTGTCAAGGTTGAGCACAACGAGCAGGTCGGCGGTAATGCCTTGCATGTATTCCGCCCGAACCCCGGTATGGGTGGTGAGCGGGGGCTGGATATCTTCCTTAAAAATGGTCATCACATCGGCCACTTCGTCGGCCAAAATACCTACTTCTAACATTTGGCCGGAACGGGGGGCGTTGAATGAGCTGAGATCGGTATCGGCCGCCACAACAATTTTAGCCTGGCTGTTTTCCCCCTTGTTTCCCTTTTTAGCGGGATTGGCGGGAAGGGGCAGGTCAAAAAAGGCGCGTAAATCTATCACAGATAAAATTCGGCCCCTGGCGCTAAAAACACCGGCCACAAAATTGGGCGTGCGCGGGACAGGGGTGAGTTGTTCCCGGGGATAGATTTCCCGCACGTTGGTTACCGGAATGCCGTACCGCTCCTTGCCCAGAAAGAAAATGAGCAGGTCCAGGGTTTTGCCCACAGCCGGGGCCGGCGGCTCCTGGGCCAGTTCATAGGCGCGACGAGCCCATATTTCGGCCAGCGCGGCCGGGTCCAGGGTTTCCTCTGCCGGGGCTTCAAATAAATTCAGGTTGATGGGTTGCTGGCGATTGTTGTTTGACTTTTGAGTGGGCATTATTTTTTCCTTAAAGAACTAATTGACAGTCTCCAATTCGCCCAGTACTCGTTGGGCAGCGTCCAACAGGTGTTTGGTTGTAGCGCCGCCCGAATCGGGCACAATGCTGGCGGGGGGCCACCTTTTGAGCACGCTGATGGTATTCAGGCAAGCTCTTTTGGCTTTTCTGGCCTGCCCGGCTTTTTTATAAAGCAGGGCCAGGTGAAAGTGCAGCAGCGGCGCTTCGCGGTCAAGGTAAATGGCCTTTTTGAACATCTCTATGGCTGCTTCCACCCGATTTTCGTGTTCATAAATCAGGCCCAGCACGTAGTAGGCTTCGGGCTGTAGGCTATTCAGTTTTAAGGCGCTTTGGCACCAAAAACGGGCCTTGTCCCAACCACCCAGATTGGCGTAAGCCCGACCCAGCATGCTGTGGGCCGGGACAAAGTAGGGGTTGCTGGCCAGTTTGCGGTGCAGTTCGTCAATGGCCTCTTGCGTTTGCCCTTTGTTCAAAAGCACCCCGGCCACCTGGTAAGGATCCACGTTGGACGAAGGCGGCGCAGACGGAGCTGGCGTATCCCGCCTGGGTTCGGTTTCCGGCGGCGCAGAAGGTGGCGATTGAAAGTCAATACCTTCAGTCAAACTAACCGGCGGTTTCGATGATTTGGGTTTTTGATGGGGTAAATGGGTCCAGCCGGTTTTTTGGTAAAGCACGGTGCCGGATAGAATATGGGTTTGAAAAGCCCGGTAAATGGTGAGGGATGGTTCGGCGTGGCCTACCACCAGCCAGCCGCCATCCAGCAGCGCTTCGTGAAATTTCCGCACCAGATAGCGAGTGGTATCTTCGGTAAAGTAGATGGTGACGTTGCGACACACAATCAGGTCCATGCTCACGGTGTTGTTGTGGATGGCCGGGTATTCATCTTCAATGAGATTGAGCGAGGCAAAAGTAACCATCTGCCGGATATCATCGCGCAGGCGATACCGATCCCGGCTGGGGTGGGCAGACACCGCATTGTCTGCCCCGGTATTTGCGCCCAAATAGCGGGTGAAGTAGCGCGGCCGCAGGGCTTTGGCCCGATTTTCTCGGAATGACCAGTCGGAATAAATGGCTTTTTGAGCGCGTTGCAGGGCGGTTTGATTAATGTCCGTGGCCAGGATGAGAATGTACCACTTATCAATATCCGGCACAAGCTCTTTGAGCAAAATGGCCAGAGAGTAAGGCTCTTCGCCGGTAGCGCAGCCTACGCTCCACACTCTCAACTGGGGCTGAATATCAGGCCCCACCGCCGCCGCTGCGGCCCGCTTGCGCGCAATCAGGGCCGGTAGCACGTGCTCGGCCAGGGCCTTAAATTGGGCTTCGTCGCGGAAGAAATGGGTTTCGCCGATGGTCAGAATGTTAATGAGGCGGCTCATTTCGGCCTCGCCGGTGGGGTTTTCCCGGTCGCACAGCAGGTTGTAATAGCGATCCAGGTTGTGATTGCCATTGGCCGCCAACGGCGACTCGGCCAATGATTTAAGCAAACCTGTTTCTAAATCAACTCGCTTCTTTTCGTGAAAGTGCAGGCCGGTTCGTTCCAGCACCAGGTCCCGAAAACGCAAATAATCCCCATAGCCAAGTTTGAACTCCTGGCCCTGAGAAGAATTTTGGTTTTGGGTTAGTCCTGCGCCAATATGCTGGTTGGCTTCGGGGTTTTCTACTTTCATCTAGCTTTTCCTGCCGTCTTCACCATTCGTCCGGCCCTCACTGCCCAATACATGCGATAATTTGAGTTGTTCCGAGGGATTCAACAAGGCCCGCATGTTGAGGATAAGGATCATTTGCCGGTTGACTTTGGCCACTCCGGCCAGGTGACCGGCCTGGGCCGTCATCTGGCCGGCCAGTTCGGTGGGCACGATTGTTTCGGTTATTTCTACATGTTCGGGCGAAACGTCGAGCACATCCTCCACCATATCTACCACCAGGCCCAACATCCGGCCGGTGCCGTCTATGTCGGTGAGGATGATGGGCGTGTGCAAACCATAGGGTTTTGGCGGCAAGCCAAAACGCTGGCGCAAATCCATCACCGGCACGGCTTTACCCTGGAGATTGATGATACCCTGAATGGTTGCCGGAACATCGGGCAAACGGGTAATAGTGACCATTTCAATGATACGCGCCACGTTGGTTACGGGTAACCCATACACCTGCTCGGCCACCTTAAAAGTGAGCAAGGCCGGCAGATCAAGCTCAGGCCCCGTTTTTTCAGGAGAGGCAATTGTTTTTTGACTCATCAGGCCGATGTTGTCCTCTCTTATGTAAACACGGTTAATTTAAAGATACGCCAACTAAACAAAAAAATCAAGCGACTGTCCCGATCCGACCAAATTCCTAATACGCATGGCTCACAACGTTTGGTTCCAGAGCGGTTTGCACGGCGGTAAGCATGTCTTCCATGGCAAACGGTTTGGTAATATAACTGCTGATGCCTAAATTTTTGGCTTTCAGGGCAACGTCTTCATTCCCATAAGCCGTGATCAAAATGAGTTTTATTTCGGGTTTTTGTTGGATCAAATACTTGGTCAGGGTCAGGCCGTTGATTTCGGGCATCATCAAATCGGTGATCACCAGGTCAAAGGGCTTGGTTTTATTCAGCGCCAGCGCATCTGCGCTTGAATTGCAGACCTCGATTTCATAGTCAGGCCCCAGATCAAGCAAATTTTCAGCCAGTAGAAAAGCCAGGTTGGGTTCATCATCAACAATTAGAATGCGCTTTTTCATTTTTTCTTTCCTTTTTCTGGTTACACAGGACAGTCGCTAATTCTAATTTCTACTATAACAAATTTTATGGTTGATGTGTGACCCGAATCTGACCCAAAATGCACCCGGTTTTGAACCTTATCCTCCCTCAAATTTGTAGCCTACCCCCCGCACGTTGGCAATGTAGGCCTGGCCGTCGGCGGCCTGGCCCAGTTTTTGGCGCAAACGCCCGATGTGGCTTTTGAGCAAGTCACGCGCCTCAGCCCGGTCAACCTGTTGGCCGTGCGTCACTTCGGCCAGTTCCTGGAACGTGTGGGGATGGTTGGGCCGTTTCATCAGCGTTACCAGCAGGCGAAACTCGGTTGGCGTGAGCGAGAGGAGCTGGCCTTCTTTAGTTGCGGTCATGGCTTCCATGTCCAAAATCAGGCCGCCAACCGCCAGCGTGGCGGCGGTTGGCGTAGGCGCAGTATAACGCTCTGTTCGACTCACTGGCGACGAGGTATCCAGGCCCAAACTATCGGCCAATAGGCGCGCCGCCATTTTTTGCCGCAATTTTTGGCGGCGGCGGGCCATGGCCTGGCTCACGCTGCCCAACAGTTCGTCAACATCACACGGTTTCAATAAAAAGTCGCTGCACCCGCGCCGCATGGCCTTAATGGAGATTTCCAGGGTGGCGTGGGCGGTGAGCATAATCAGTTCTGGGGAGTCCGGCAACGCTTGCATGGCGCTCATCAACTCCAAACCGTTGAGGCCGGGCATTTGCAGGTCAATCACGGCCACGTCAACCGCAGTGTTTTCCAGAAAGGCCAGGGCCTCCCGGCCATCGGCGGCAGTGTAAACCCGGTAGCCATGCCCCGTTAGTTCTTCAGATAAAAAGAAGCGCAGGCTGTCTTCGTCGTCTACAATGAGAATGTTGTTTGCTTCAGGCAATTCCATGGTCAATTTCCAGGGTTAAGCGTTATCCTTAACCGGCAAATAAACCGTAAAAGTGCTGCCGGCGCCGGGCTTGCTTTCCACCTCAATGCGCCCGCCGTGCGCTTCCACAATACTGTAGCTGATGGAAAGTCCCAGGCCGGTGCCGGCTTCTTTGGTGGAGAAGAATGGCTCGTAAATTCTATTGAGAATTTCGGGCGATATGCCCCGCCCCGTGTCGGCCAGAGTCGCCGCCGCCAGGTTGTCGGCTGGAAGATGGCGGGTGGTCAAACTCAAGCGTCCGCCGTCGGGCATGGCATCAATGGCGTTCAAAATCAGGTTAAGAAAAACCTGTTTGATCTGGTCGGGGACGACCAGCAGGGGGGGTAAATCTGAACCTAAAGCCAGGGCCGTTTCAATTTGCTGGCGTTGGAGTTGTTTGCTCACCAGAATTAACGTTTCTCTGAGCAATTGATTGAGGTTGGTAGATTTTTTGCCCACCCGGCCGGGGCGAGCAAATTCAAGGGTTTGCAGAGTGGTATCAATGAGACGTTCCACTTCTTTATCCAGGGTGGCCACGTAACGCTGCCGTTTTTCGTCGTCCAGGTTGGGGCGGGCCAGCAGGCGCAGGCCGCTGCGCAGGGCTTGCAGGGGATTGTTGATTTCGTGGGCCAGCGAGGCCAGCAGACGGCCCAGGGCCGACAGTTTTTCGGTTTGCAGCAGTTGCGTTTGCATTTTGTTAGCCAGGGTGACATCCTCTAGCACGTGGATCATCTCGATCAATTCCTGTTCCGGCTCGCCGCCAGGGCCGGTTTTGTAGAGGGGAAACGTTCTCACCCGAAAGGATTTGCCCGGCGCCCAGGGCGGTGAAGCGAACTCCGTGGCCTGCCAGCCCGGACCATTGCCCGGCTCTTCCTCACTGCCGGGCAGCGGCAAATCACCAAGAGTATGGCCCTGCTCGTCAATGGGAATGTGGGTGATGGGCCGGTGGATGAGCGCTTCCACGGTGGTGTTTAACCAGGTAGCCATAGCCTGGTTGGCCCGGGTAATGAGGCCGTCACCGGCCCGGTGGGCCACCAGGCCGTCATTGAAGGTATTAAAAATTGTTTTCCACTCCTGGCGGGCCAGATCAATGGCTTCGTACAGGTAGCGATTTTCCAGGCCCACAGCCAGATAGTTACTCATCACCGTCAGGAAATCCAGATCGTTGGTGGTCAGGTGGCGGGCCGGGCTGGCCAGGCTCATCACCCCCACTTGTTGGCCCTCTGTTTGCAGCAGCAGGTGCAATAGGCTGGCCTGGGTGATGTCCGACACGGCCTTGTTTTGCTCGTTAAGGGCCAACCAGGCTGTCCTGGTCGGGTCGGGCCAGGCCTTGAGGTCAGGCAGCAAAAGAGACTGGCCGATATGAGCCAGGGGGGCCGGCGCGGTATCCGGCCAATCTTCCGGCCGTCGTAGAAAAGCGGCAGGCGCGGGCAATAGCCAGAGCGCCGCGGCCACGGCCCCGGTTTCGGCGCAGGCAATTTTCAGGGCAGCTTCGGCCAACGATTCCAGGCTTTGTTCTGTAACCAGGCGATGGCTGAGGGCGATCAGGGGCAAGTGGGCCTGGAGCCGGGCGTAATCCTGGCGCAAGCGGCGGCGTTCTAGCACCTGGTTGATCACTCTCACCAATTTTCTGTTGTCAAAGGGTTTTAAGATAAAGCCCTCGGCGCCTAAATCTTGGGCCAGTACCGCCGACTCCAGGGTGGCGTAACCCGTCATCATAATGGCGCTGACGTGGTTGTAATCGCTGGCGATGTGTTCCAGCACGGTCAATCCATTCATCACCGGCATGCTAATATCAAGCAGAATTAAATCGTATGGTTCGTTAGCCAGCGCTTCCAGCGCAACCTGGCCGTTGGGGGCCGTGTGGACGGTAAAGCCTTCGTGTTGAAGCGTGATTTCACAGAAATCCCGGATTACTTCTTCATCATCTACAATCAACGCTTTGGTTGGCGTGATCATAATCCTGAATATCCTTGTAGGGTCTAACGAAGCTTTGCCTCAAGTAGATAAGTTTCATGGGTGAGAAATCAGAAATGAGAAAATATAAGGCCCTAAACAAATAACCGGACCAATAATGACCCGGTTGTGTGAAAAATTTATCTTTAGCGACGAGAAAATAACTTTTTGCCAAACTGACACCCTCTTAACCGCCAAATCAAGAAAATCCCTCGCTATCGCGCGGAATGACATGGAGGCTGAGTAGTTATGGCGCATCTTAAATATCAGGGTAAAGCTGGATTGCGGGCCACAATAACTTTTCCTTATATAGTAAACGACATTCTATTAATAGGGTATTGGACATTTGTACTAGAAAAAGTTGGCCGGTTTTAACCAACTCCTAAATCGCTGTCCAGCCGCCGTCAATGGGAATACCCGCCCCGGTGATAAAACTGGCGGCATCGCTGGCCAGAAATACCGCCAGCCCGCCAATTTCAGCCAACTCGCCCCACCGTCCCAGGGGGATTTTGGCGGCAAAGGCCTGGTACTGTTCGGGGTCGTTTAACAGACTGCGATTCATCTCGGTGGCAAAGGGGCCGGGCAGCATAGCGTTGACGGTAATGCCGTAAGGCGCCCATTCCACAGCCAGGGCGCGGGTCAATTGGAGCACGGCTCCTTTGCTGGCCGCATACGAAGTGCGCTGCGGCAGGGCCACGAGCGACATGATAGAGCCAAGGTTGATGACCCGCCCGTATTTCTGCGCTTTTAGATACGGCGCCACTGCCTGGCACATCAACCACACGCCGGTAACGTTGGTATCCTGCACTTGCCGAAAATCCTCTAACGACAATGCCTCAATGGATCCCCGGATATTGATCCCGGCGTTATTGATCAAAATGTCAATCTGGCCAAAATCGGCCAGCACCTGGTTCACCAACGTGGTTACTTGTTCTGGATTGACCACGTCGCAGGCATAGCCCTGGCATGGTTGGCCGGTGGCCGACTGCACTTCTGCCGCAGCCGTTTGGGCCCGCTGCCGGTTGCGGCTGGTGATGGCTACCCTGGCTCCGGCCTCGGCCAGGGCGGTGGCCATCGCCCGGCCCAGGCCTTGATTGCCGCCGGTAACGAGGGCCACGCGGTTATCGAGACGAAAATGATCCAAGATGCTCAAATTTATCCTCCACATTTTATTTAGGAAATGTTGATTTCGACAAGCTCAATCAACATTTTGCGTAAAACCTATATGGTTTATTGTAGCCCATAACGGGTGGAAGGTAAAGGTTAACGGCAGCGCCTGGGGGTTTTGGGGGTCGCTACTCAGGTCAAATCACATTTTAAAATTTCAGACCAACGACGAAGGACGAACGACCGAGTTTCGTCGTTTGTCCTTCGTCATTCGTCGTTAATGACAGGGCCATTAAGGTTGGCCGTGAGTGGTAACCATTTTTTATTCTACCTGCCAAATGTGAACAACCGGCTTGGCCTCATCGCCAAACAGTTCCAGCACGTAGAGCAAGCCGTTGTCCCGGTCATAGGCCACGTCGCCAATGCGGTAGCGGCGCTGGTCGCCCGCACCCAGGTCGGGCAGGTCCCACACGGGAGGATCAAGGTAGAGATGCTCGTCAATGTCTATTGCAGCGTAGGGTTGGGGTTCCCAGGCGTTCAACGTTCCGGCGGCTACCTGGGCCAGGTCGGCCGGATTGTAAAGGATGAACTGGGCGTCAAAGCGAGTGCTCCACCAGCCGCGCAAACTGATGCACGTGCCCGCGTCTGCGTCGCAGCAGCCGGCAAAGTCTTCCGGCGGGCAGGCCGAACCGTCGGCCTGGCGGCAGGTTACAAAGTCGGTCACTTCCGCATCCACGCAGGGGTATTGCGGGCCGGCGGGGTTGAGGTAGCCATACCAATATTTAG
>JAFGDY010000170.1 GCA_016931895.1 Anaerolineae bacterium | reverse complement strand
CGCCATTGGCGGCGTGCTGATGACCGCGCGCCTGGGCGTGGCTGCCCCCACAGCCGGTAATGCTTACGAGTTAGACGTCATCGCCGCGGCAGTGGTTGGGGGAACCAGTCTGATGGGCGGCGAGGGCACCATTTTAGGGGTGCTCATTGGAGCCTTGATTATGGGCGTTCTGCGTAACGGCCTAGTGCTCACCGGGGTATCCGCTTACTGGCTGCAAGCGGTGCAAGGTTTTGTTATTGTAGTCGCCATTATGCTCGACCAGTTACGCAAGCGACGCTAACAACTCTATGTAGACTGGCCCTGTCTATATATTCCTTCTGTCGAGTCAGGTGCGGCGCGCTGCGTTAATACGGTCAGAGCGTCGCACTTTGGTTTTGAGGCGACGCTTGAGAAACGCTTAAGAAAAATGAACGAGAAAATCACCACCTTACTGCCAACCAAAAAAAAATCGGCGTTGGCTGAGATCAGCCTCAGTTGGCAGCAGGTGATCAATCGCCAGGAAGCTGTTTTACTGATCCTGCTCCTCCTCGTCTGTCTCTCTTTGGGCCTGTGGACCGACACCTTTTTTACTGCCAACAACCTCTTCAATGTAGCCCGCGCCTTCTCATGGATTGCCATTGTGGCTTTTGGCGAGAGCATCGTCATCATTATTGGCGGGATAGACCTATCGGTGGGGGCGGTAATGGCCCTGGCCGGGCTGGTCAGCGCCCATAGTTTGCGGGCCGGTTTTTCGGTGCCTGTGGCCATTATGATTGGCCTCTTGACCGGGGCGCTGGTAGGCGGCATCAACGGGGCCATAGTGGCCCGGTTAAGACTGCCGCCTTTTATTGTCACCCTGGGCACGATGAGCATTGTGCGGGGCATTGCCTTGAGCCTGACCGGCGGCTGGCCGGTACGCACCCTGCCCCCAGGCTTTCGGGCTTTGGGCCAATACGACCTGCCCGTGGGACCCTGGTTTTTACCCTTGCCCTTTCTCATTATGCTGGCCCTGGCCCTGCTGGTCAGCCTGTTGTTGAGCCAGACCGTGCTGGGCGGCTATATTTATACCCTAGGCAACAGCGAACGAGCCTTGCGGGTTTCTGGAGTGCAACCTATCCAGATCAAGGTTCTGGTTTACAGTCTGTGCGGGATACTCACCGCCGTGGGCGGCCTGTTAATGACCGCTCGCCTGGGGGTGGCCGCCCCCACTGCAGCACTGGGGTACGAGCTAGACATCATTGCCGCAGCGGTTATTGGCGGGGTGAGTTTGTTTGGCGGCAGGGGCACCATTTTAGGAGTACTGTTGGGCGCAGCCTTTATGCAAGTGTTACGCAATGGCCTGGTGCTTTTAGGATTCCCCACCTATTGGCAATCGGTGGCTATTGGGGCCATTATCCTGACCGGTATTTTGCTTGCCTCCTGGCGACGCCGGGATGTTTTGGAATAGGAAACTTATTGTGGACCCCTTGTTGAGAGTCATCAACCTGTCAAAAAGTTTTGGCACCCTACCGGCGGTGCAGCAGGTAAGTTTTGAGGTGTATCCCGGCGAAATCGTCGGCCTGGCCGGCCGGAGTGGGTCGGGCAAAACTGTTTTAGCGATGCTCCTGGCCGGTCTTTACGTGCCCAACAAGGGCGACATTTATTTTAACGGCCAGCGGTTACAATGGCCTTTCCAGGCCCGCCAATTGGGTATTGAGGTTATTCACCAGCGGCCAGACCTGGCCGAACACCTTGACATCACTGGCAACATTTTTTTGGGCAATGAAATGGGCTGGCCGGCGATGAGCAAGTGGCTAAAAATACCTCATCGGCGACGGATGGACAAAGAAGCCGCCCGCATCCTGGCCGAATTAGACGTGCATTTGACCTCGCTGCGGGAAAAGATAGCCAACCTGTCCAGCGAACAGCGCCAGATGATTGCGGTGGCCCGGGCCATGACCCATCCGTCCCGGTTGATCATTGTGGACGAACCAACCGATTTACTCAGCTATCCCTACCAACAAAAACTGCTCTCCCTGATCCAAACCTGGCCCGCGCAGGGCAAGGCCATTATCTTTTGCAGCAAAAACCTGGACCAATTGTTTGCCGTATCCGACCGTATCATTGTGCTCCGCCAGGGACAGCGCGTGGCCAGCCATCGCACCGACGAAACCAGCCGCGAAGAGGTGGTGGCCGCGCTGATTGGCGCGCCCGACCGCCAGCAGCTCACCCCCACCATCTGGGCTTTGGACAGTTTTTACCGCGCCCGCGAACAGGCCGAAAAATTGCGGCACCAACAAATGCTCTTACAGCGTAACCTGGCCGCGCAGGACAACCTCAACCAGCAGCTTATTGACCAATTGGCCCAACAAATCAGGGCGCTCGACCAGGCCAACCTGGCCTTGCAAGATGCCCAACGCCGTCTCCTGACCGAACGGGAAGAAGAACGCAAACGCCTGGCCCGGGAATTGCACGACCAGTTGATTCAAGACCTGTTGGGCGTCAATTACCACCTGGAAGAAATTGAAGCGGACAAAGATTTACAGCCAAAATTCGCCGAGGAGCTGGAAGATATTTGTAGCAACATTCGCCTGTTTGTGGACGACCTGCGCCGCATCTGTAGCAACCTGCGCCCGCCAACCATTGACAACCTGGGCCTGGGAGTGGCGCTGCAATCCTACACCCGCGATTGGAGTGACCGCACCGGCATTTCGCTGAAACTTGACCTGGATGCCAACCTGGGCCGCCTGCCCGAGGCGATTGAGTTGTCCATTTTTAGGATCATCCAGGAAGGGTTGAGCAACGTGCGCAAACACGCCCGGGCCAACGCCGTGGAGATCTGTCTCAAACACACCTCGCCGCGCACGTTGATGATCTCCATTGCCGATAACGGCAGCGGTCTGGCTGAAGGCTTTGATCTATCGGCGCTCTCGGCCAGGGGGCATTATGGCCTGTTGGGCATCAGCGAGCGGGTGGCCCTGCTGGGCGGGCGTTTGAAATTGCAAAACCAAGCCGACGGCGGATTATTTTTGCAAGTAGAGATACCTCATCCCCGCGTAGAAGCCGCTCCAGAAATAACCATAGGTTAATTGAAATTCGCAATAACCCGCCCTATTTGCGCTCAACAAAGGCCAGGCGCAGGCCCAAAACAATAAAAATAATTCCGGTCAACCAGCGAAGCCTGGGGGCAAGCCGGGGCCGATGCGACAGCCAATGGCCTATTCCCCCAGAAAAATAGCCCACGACACTTAAAAAAGCCACCCCAAACAGAGCAAAGATAAGACCCAGGGTGAACATCTGCCCGGCAACGGCATGACCATTCTGGATGACAAACTGGGGGAGAAAAGCCAGGAAAAAGAGGGCGACCTTGGGATTGAATACATTGGAAAGCATGCCCTGCCAAAAGATGGCCCGGAAATCCATCTCCTCCGGCTGGGCCAGGACGGTCAAACTGCTCTTATCTTTGAGCGCTTTGAAACCCAGGTAAACCAGGTACGCTGCCCCCACGTATTTGACCAGCATAAAGGCCAGCGCCGAGGTCTCCAACAGCACCGCCAGACCACACGCCGCAAAGGTGGTGTGGACCAAAATCCCCAGGGTCACGCCCAGGGCCGAGAGCAGCCCGGCTCTGCGCCCTTGCGCAATACCCCGCGTAATCACGTAAATCATGTCCGGCCCCGGCGCCAGGATTAAGGCCCAAGAAGCCACAAAGAACAGGGGAAAATTGGTTGGGTCAATCATTCGGCCACTCCTTTTTCAATTTCTGGTAACAAAAAATCATAGATCTCTTCAGCGGCCAGCCGGTGACCGGCTTCAGTCCAATGCTGGTCGTGACGAAAATGCAGCGGCGGCGAATCAGGCCGGGCCGCCGCCTCACGAAAAACCGGCAGTAAATCCAGGTAGGGAATACCCTGTTCCGTCAAAAAGCCGGCCAGCCGCCGGTTGGGCGCATCCAGGTTCCAGGAGAAACTTTGCATCGCCGGATTGGCCGTCAACGTGCGCTGCCAGGCTTCAGGATAAACCTGCTCCGGCGCGCCGATGATGACCACCACCAGCCTGGCCCCCCGCTTTTCCACTTCAGTTTGCAGTTGGGCCAAAATGGCCTCGGTCAGGGTCCAGGCCGCGACAAAATCCTGGTTGGGCGGGGATTGGTAAACAAAGAAGGGAAGAGGCGCGCTGGGATGGCCGGCCCGCACCACGCCCTCGCCGCCCAAAATACCGCTTGGCCCTAACCGCTGCACCACCGGCGGAATGTCGCGCAGGTAAGGCACAAGCAGGCGATACAGGTCCGACACTCGCCACAACGCATCGGACAGGCCAAGGAGGGCAGGCTTGTGACCCAGGGGCTGTTGGAGTCCGGCTTGAAACCCGGTCTGTTCCGCTTTGGTCTGAGCGTCGGATTCCTGCACCGGCGGGGGGATCAACTGCCCGTCGTCGGCAAGCGTAAAAAACTCTTTTTGCCGGCTGCCCCCGTTACGGGCAATCTCCAACGGCCCGTAACTGTTGAGCGCGTCGTTGCGGATAAAAAAGGCCAACAGCACCACGTTAGGCTGGTAGCGAAACCCTTCGGCCACGTAAAAAATGGCCTCCTGGTCCGTGCCCCAGCCGCCAACCCCGGCATTGATCACCTCAACCGGCTGGCCCAGCGAATCAGCCAGCAGCCTTTCCAACTGCTTGGGGTACGTGTCTACCAGATCAATCTGCAACGCCTCGCCAAAGGAGTCGGCCAGAGACAAAATGCGCAGAGCGCCGGTGGGGTTGTCGTAGCCAATTTCCCGGTCCCGTAACCCCCGCGCGTTGATGCGCACCTCGGCCTCAAATTCGTTGTAATCGCTGTGGAAAATGCCGCCACTGTGCGGGATGTGCCACCAACCAAACAAGGGATGGGGTTCCCAGATGGCCGGATTGGGCACAGGCGGCGGGGCCAGACCCACCACGCGCACCCCAATTTCCAAAATGAGCAGGGGCAACAGCAGGCCCCCGGCAATCAACAACAAGCGACCGGCCAGATTAGGCAAAGATTTCAAAGAAGATAAACTCCTCCAGAAGAATAAGCAGCAGTATAATCCAAAAGAGCAAGGAGGGGCAAACGGAAAGGCCAGGATAAAAATTTGACGGATTAGGCCCTCTATATTAAACTTGGGCCGGTTAATAGCCCCAAAATTTGGGGCGGCAAAAAATCAAAAAACAGGAGGGGAGGCCCAATGGAGGCACGGAAGGTTGGCACCGTAAAATGGTTCAACAAGGCTAAAGGTTACGGCTTTATCACCTACGAGGATAACCCGGAGGACGTTTTTGTTCACTATTCCGTTATTGAAATGGACGGATACCGCTTCTTGGAAGAAGGCGACCGGGTAGAATTTATGGTTGAACAAACGGCCAAGGGCCTACAGGCCAGCGGTGTCACCAGGTTAAATTGAGCAGATTCACTATTAACCCCAAAGGCCCCGTATTCACAGAACGGGGCTTTTCTTTTTAGGGTTAAGGTTGATTTGACGAGAATTGATTTGTTCGATAGAGTGCCGGGAGAAAAATGGGGGATGTGCGTCCGCCCAAATTTACAATTTCCTGTTTTTACTTTACAATAACTAGGTGAAAAGATTGCTTCCAGGCCATGAGCCTGTCCATTTTAGACCTCCTGCTATCACCAAACCAGTCTGGTTACTCCTGAGCGTTTTGGGCCTGGTTCTGTTGAGTTGCCGCATTGTCCAGCTTAACGAAACGGCTGCGCCTGCGCCGCCGGGGATTATTTTTGTCACGGCAACGCCCTCACGGGGCATAGTGTTGAGCGAAGGACAGCGCTCCCGCCCGCTACCCACGCCAGAACAGACTGCGCTCCAGCCCTTCTTTGCCGAAGCCAATGAACTGGGCAAAATTATGGTGTTGGAATACCACCGCCTCGGCTACCCGGAACTGCGCTTTCAGCGGACCCCGGCCAACTTCCGGGCCGACTTGCAACGCCTCTACCAGTCCGGCTACTACCCGGTCAACTTTGCCGATGTGGGGCGGGGTCTGCCCAATGTGCCGGCCGGGAAAAAACCCATCGTTTTGACCTTTGACGACTCCGACATCAGCCAATTTCGGGTATTAGACGACCACACCATTGACGCCGATAGCGCCGTGGGCATCATTTTGAATTTCCACAACGGACACCCCGACGATTGGCCGATCCGCGCCACCTTTTTTGTGTTGGGCAGCGACAACGCCGACTACGTCTCTATTTTTGGGCAGCCCAAATGGGCCAAATCCAAAGTGCAATTTCTGGTGAACCAGGGCATGGAAGTGGGCAGCCACACCGTCAACCACGTTAACCTGGCCGCCATCTCCGCCGAACGTATCGAATGGGAACTGGCCGTTAGCCAACACGTCATTGAAGAGTTAGCCCCCAATTATGAAGTGCAAAGTTTATCCGTGCCTTATGGCGAATTTCCCTACACAATGGACTTTCTCAAAGCGGGTCAGTGGGGCGATTACGCCTACACCTACACCGGCAACGCCGCGGCCTGGGGCGGCCCCGGCGTCTCCCCCTTTGATAGCGCCTTTAATCCCTATCGCGTAGCCCGGCTGGAAGTCACCGCAGACGCCCTGAACCACTGGCTCACCCACTTTGAACAGAATCCGCAGGCATATTACGTTTCAGACGGCGACCCTGGCCGGGTGACCGCGCCGGAAGTGGAGGCAGTGGTTCAGGAATAGGAGGATTTGCTAATGGCTTCAACAACTGGCGCCACTCGAACCTATAAATATTATGATTTTATTGTTGCTTTTTTTGTGGCGGTGCTGCTGATTAGCAACATCGCCTCGTCCGCCAAAATCATTGATTGGGGCGTAAGCATCTTTGGGTTGCCCCTGGCCTTTGACGCCGGCACGCTGCTTTTTCCCATTAGCTACATTTTTGGCGACATCTTGACCGAGGTGTATGGCTACAAAAGGTCGCGCCGGGTGATTTGGGCCGGTTTTATAGCTGCGGCCTTGATGGCCTTTTGTTTTTGGCTCATTGGCCTGATGCCCGGCGAGATTACCTGGCAAGAATATGCCGGGCAGGAAGCATACCGGGTTATATTGGGCGGCGTGGCCACGGGCGGGATTGTGATAGCCAGCCTGGTGGCTTACTTTGCCGGGGAGTTTTCCAACAGTTACGTTCTGGCCAAAATGAAAGTAGCCACCGAGGGCCGCTGGTTGTGGACCAGGACCATCGGCAGCACCCTGGTGGGCGAGGGGATTGACACCATTCTCTTTATTGTGATTGCCACCGCGCTGGGCGTATTCCCCTGGTCCATTGCCCTCACGTTGATTGTTTCCAACTACATTTTCAAAGTGATCATCGAGGTTGTTTTAACCCCCCTCACCTACCGGGCGGTCAATTTTTTGAAAGCAACCGAGCGGGAGGATTATTACGACCGGGAAACAAATTTTAATCCGTTCACACTGGTTTCCTGATTCTGACGAAGGGCGGTTTGGCCGGTTGGGGAAGATAGTCCAAACCACCTATCTTTCAGATTCATTGCCCCAAACAACATTTTTTGTGGTACAATAAAATTATTCCGTCCATTACTTTCCAGCCGCTATCTGCTTTGCTCCTCTAAAAAATACACCGGTTCCTCCGATAAGTACAAGCCAACTAATACCGCGATTGATTGAATGACGAAGGGAGGCCTGATGATGATTGACTGGCGCGGTAAACAAATCGGCAAGTACGAAGTCAAAGACCTGTTAGGTCAGGGCGGTATGGGCCAGGTTTACCAAGCCTACCATCCTGCCCTTGAACGGGACGTAGCCATCAAAACAATTTATCCCCACCTGGCCCGCGACCCTGATTTTGTAACCCGCTTCCAGCGTGAAGCCAAGTTGGTAGCGGCGCTGCGCCACCCCGGTATTGTTCAGGTACACGACTTTGACGTGGCCGACAGCACCTTTTACATGGTCATGGAATTTGTGCAAGGTGAGACCCTGGAGAAACGCCTGGCCACCTGCCAGGCCCAAGGCGAACAAATTCCCTTACCCGAAGCCTTACGCCTCTTCCAGTTGATCACCCAGGCCGTCGCCCATGCCCACAGCCAAAAAATCCTGCACCGGGACCTCAAACCGGCCAATGTACTTCTGACCCCCCAAGGGCAGCCAATTCTGGCCGACTTCGGCCTGTCTAAAATTATCGGCGCAGAGCGTTTAGCCGATACCGGTTCGGTGCTGGGCACCCCGGCTTACATGTCGCCCGAACAATGCGCCAGCGAACCGGGCGACGAACGCAGCGACATTTACGCCCTGGGCATCATGTTGTACGAGTTGACCACCGGCAGCCTGCCCTTCAGCAGCAAAACGCCCGTCGGCATCATTCTCAAACATATCTCTGAACCCCCGGCCCCGCCCCGCACCCTCAACCCCCATTTGCCGGCCGGGGTAGAGGCCATCATCCAAAAAGCACTAGAGAAAAAGCCCGCCCATCGTTTTCAGTCGGTTCAAGAGATGCTGGAGGCGCTGGAGGAAACGGTAGCCTTACCCCTGGCGGGCCTTCCCCCCCTTCCGGCGGAAGCGGAAGCCGACCGGCGCTGTCCTTACCGGGGCTTGCAGGCGTTTGAGGAAGAACACGCCGAATTCTTCTTTGGCCGCGAGGTATTGGTGGACCAGTTGGTGGACACCCTAAACACCCTCCTCTCTGACCAAGACACCCGCCAAGAAGGAACGACCCGCTTTCTGGCGGTGCTGGGAGCATCCGGCAGCGGCAAGTCATCGTTGGTGCGGGCGGGTTTAATCCCCACGCTTCGCGCCGGGGTTATCTCTGGCAGCAATATGTGGGCCATCCACATCCTCAAGCCGGACGAGCGTCCCCTGGAAGCTCTGGCTGCCGGGTTAGCGCCCGTTCTGGCTAGCCAGGAAAATCACTTAAAAGAAACACGGCGTCTGCTGGACAACCTGGCTACCGATAGCCGCGCGCTGCACCTGGCTGTCCGTTTGGCCTGGCAAAATAAATCCCCTGAACAACGCCTGCTGCTGATTGTGGACCAGTTTGAGGAGGTCTTCACCCTCTGCCAGAATGAGGATGAGCGACGCCGCTTTATTGAAAATTTACTCTACGCCGCTGCCGTGGGCAAGGGACGGGTGTTCGTCAGCCTGACCATGCGGGCCGACTTCTACCATCGTTGTGCGGCCTACCGCGACCTGGCCGCGCGTATTTCGACACAGCAGGTGCTGGTCGGCCCCATGAGTGAAGCCGAACTGCGGCGGGCCATCGAACGGCCGGCCCAGGTGGCCGGGCTGCGCTTTGAGCCGGGGTTGGTAGACACCATTCTGGCCGACGTTGCCCAACAGCCGGGCGCGCTGCCCCTGTTGCAGCATGCCCTCTTAGAGTTATGGGAATGGCGGCACGGCCAACTCCTCACCTTGCGGGCTTACCAAACCAGCGGCGGCGTGCCCGGAGCCATTGCCCAGCGAGCCGAAACTCTGTACGCTACCTTTAGACCGCAAGAACAAATCATCGTCCGGCGGGTCATGCTGCGCCTGACCCAGCCCGGCGAAGGCACTGAAGACACTCGACGGCGGGTTCACAAGAGCGAACTGCTGCCTGATCCCAAAGACCCGAAGTTTGCCGGCCAGGTGAAGGCAATTGAATCGGTGATCCACCAACTGGCCGACGCCCGGCTGGTGACAACCGGCCGCGATATCGTCACCGGCGAGGAGCAGATAGACGTGGCTCACGAAGCCCTGATCCGGGGCTGGGCCAGGTTGCGAGGCTGGCTGGACGAAAATCGAACCGCGCTCCGCACGCATCGCCGGTTGACCGAGGCCGCCAATGAGTGGGAACGGCAGCGCCGGGAAAAGAGTTACCTGTACCGGGGGGGGCGTCTGACCGAGGCTGAAGAGTTTGCCACGGCTTACGCCGCCGATATGAATCCGGTGGAACGGGAATTTTTGCAGGCCAGCATTGACCTACGCACGCGAGAAGCCCAAGAAGCCGAGCAACGCCGCCAGCAGGAGTTGATTCAGGCCCAACGCCTGGCCGAAGAACAGCGTCTCCGGGCCGAAGAGCAGACCCAGGCAGCTACCCAGCTACGCCGTCGCGCCCTTTGGTTAAGCAGCGCCCTGCTCATGCTGGGCGTGGTCTTGCTGGTGGCCCTGATGGCCTTTATTGCGGCCATTGTCTTTGGGCGACAGGCCAGCAACAACGCCGAGTTGGCTCAGGCCGAGGCAAACCACGCCATAGCGGCTGAAGGTACGGCCCAGGCCGAAGCTACGCGGGCCATTGCCGCCGAGAGTACCGCCGTAGCTGAAGCAGACCGCGCTCTCGCGGCCGAGAAGACGGCCCAAGCCGAGGCAGACCGCGCGCTCAAGGCAGAGGGCACAGCCGTAGCCCAGCGCCTGGAAACCGAACACCAACGTGAAATTGCTCTGGCCCGCCAATTGGCCGCCCAGGCCTTGACGTATATGGACGACCGCCTGGACCTGGCCTTGCTGCTAAGCTTGGAAGCCAATCGCTTTACCAACACGGTGGAGGTCAAAAGTAGTCTCCTAACCGGCTTGGAATCTGCCGGCCCCCATCTCACCGCTCTGCTGCGCGGCCATACCGACGACGTAACCGGCATTGCCTTTAGCCCGGATGGGCAAACCCTGGCTTCAAGTAGTTTTGATCGTTCTATCATTCTTTGGGATATGAACACCCGCCAGGCGCTTGGCGAGCCGATTGCTTTGCCCTGGTCGCCCGTGTCTAACGTGGCCTTCAGCCCGGATGGGCAAACCCTGGCCTCGGTTGACATCACTGGGGCCATCATTTTGTGGGATGCGGAAACGCGCGAGCAGTTGGGACAATTGAGTGTAAACCTCCCCCCCACCGGAGTCAACATGGCCGTGCAAACCATGGCCTTCAGCCCGGATGGGCAAACCCTGGCCGTAGGCAAATGTAAAGAGGTGTCGGCAGATATAGCTTGCCAGAAAGGTGAAATCCTCCTGTGGGACGTCGAGTCTCGCCAGCTTCGCGGCGAGTCGCTCACCGGCCATACCAACGACATATCCAGCGTCGCCTTCAGCCCGGATGGTCAAATCCTGGCCTCCGGCAGTTGGGACAACACCATCATCTTGTGGGATGTTGCCACCGGACAGCCCGTGGGCGACCCGCTCACCGGCCACACCAACAGCGTGAATAGCGTGGCCTTTAGCCCAGATAGAAGGATTTTGGCTTCAGGCAGTGCGGATGATACGATCATTTTGTGGGACATGGAAACCCGCCAACCCATCGGTGAACCTCTCACCGGCCACGAGGATGGGGTGTTGAACGTGGCCTTCAGCCCAGACAGCAAAATGCTGGCCTCGGGCAGCAGCGACAAAACCATCATTCTGTGGGACGTAAAAAAAGGTCAGCCAATTGGTCAACCCCTGACCGGCCACACCACGGATGTGGAAAGCGTGTCCTTTAGCCCGACAGAGAATCTGTTGGCTTCAAGCGAACTAAACAAAACCATTCTACTTTGGGACGTGTCGGCCCACGAATCCCTGGGGCGCCCCTTCACCGACCCCAAGTCATATCTACGGGCCATAGCGATGAGTCCAGACGGCCAGACCCTGGCTTCAGTTGGTTTTAATAATGAGATTGTTTTGTGGGATGCAATAAGCGGCCAGCCTATTGGTGAGCCGCTTACGGGCCACACCGACTCAGTATGGGGTATGACCTTCAGCCCGGATGGTAAAATGTTAGTTTCAGGCAGTTGGGACGATACGATTATTCTGTGGGATGTAGAAACGGGCCAGCCTAGTGGTGAACCACTGACTGGCCATACCACAGATGTAAGATGTGTAGCCTTCAGTCCAGATGGCGCAATGCTGGCTTCAGGCGACTCGGATAGTAATATCATCCTCTGGGATGTTGCCACGGGCCAGCCTATTGGCGAACCTCTGACCGACCACCATAGTAGTGTTGGAAGCATCGTCTTTAGCCCAGACGGCAAAATCCTGGCCTCGGCGGGGGGCAATCTCATCCTCTGGGATGTTGCCACACAGCAACCGCTTGATGTTCCTCTAGTCGGTCACACCAACTACGTGGGTAACGTTGTTTTCAGTCCGGATGGCCAGATGTTGGCCTCCGGTGGCTATGACCAGACCATCATTCTTTGGAACGTAGCGACAGGCCAACCCCTTGGCCAACCACTTGTCAGCCACACAAGAAATATCCTTGATATGGCCTTCAGCCCAGATGGCCAGATGTTAGCCTCGGCCGACCCTGAGGCCATCATCCTATGGGATGTAGCTTCCGGCCAACCCATTGGTCAGCCTCTCGATGGCTCAGCATTCGATATTCTTTTCAGTCCAGATGGCAAAACATTAATCTCAGCAGATAATGGGATTACCCTATGGGACGTTGATTTTGTATCGTGGCAAGCCCGGGCCTGCCGGATGGCTAATCGCAATCTGACCCAGGCCGAATGGGAGCAGTTTATTGGGGCGGATACACCGTATCAACGCACTTGCCCCGACCTGCCTTCAGGTGAGGCAGCCCAAAGTGCGCCGTAAACGTCTATACAACCTCGTCCTGTTTCTTCATTCCAACCGGCGATGTAATCATAACCCGCCACCGGCCGGGCGTATGTTTCAATGTAACTTTTTACCTGGGTTGCGCTCAACGAGGGGTCTACGGCAAAAAGAAGGGCGGCCAACCCGGCTACCTGGGCCGCGGCCAGCGACGTGCCTCGCTGGGGTTTATACCGATTGTGTAGCGCTGTCGTCCAAATATCAACCCCCGGGGCTACCACATCTAACGCTCGTCCATAATTGCTGCCTTCGTTACGGTTGATGAACATTCGCTGACCTCGCTCGTCAAGAGCGCCAACGGCAATCACCGGGGTCATTGAAGCCGGAAACGAAACCACACTTTCATTGTTGTTGCCAGCAGCCGCCACTATCACCACTCCTTGCGCAAAGGCATACCAGACTGCATCCTGCACACAACGGCCCAGCGATTGCGAAACCGGGCTTGAGGACAGGCTCAAGTTGACGACTCTGGCTTTATTATCCGCCGCATACCTGATACCGTGGGCCAGGAAATAGGCATATTGGCCTTCACTACAAGGACGAAAAGAGTCAAGCCCTTTTTGGCCGGTTCTGACTCTCACCGGCATGATTTGGACTTTGGCATTGACCCCATCAACGCCGCCATTATGGTGCATGGCGCCAATAATTCCGGCCACCATTGTCCCGTGTTCTGCGCCATCCGCTTCACCCGGCATGGGGTAGCCGTCGTTATCTATAAAGTCCCACCCATAATCATCGTCGGGGTAATGATTGTGGTCATTGTCCAGCCCGTCGTTGGGAATTTCAGCAGGATTGGTCCAAATATTGGGGGCCAGATCGGGGTGGGTATAATCTACGCCGGTGTCAACTACAGCCACAATAACGTCGCTACTACCCGCAGTGATGGCCCAGGCCTCTCGCGCCCGAATCTGATCCAGATGCCACTGTTGCGAAACCAGGTCTATTGGCCCTGGCCTTGATTCAATTTGCCGGGTGAGGGGAAGATAGTTGGTAAGCAATGAGGCCATAATGACCAACGACACCCCCATAAAGAGCAACCAGTCGGGCGTGGGCAGCCAATCCGCCAGCATGCGCTGCATCACAAAGGTTGGACGGTCCGGCCTGATGAACACCGATACATCCGGGGAGTATTTTGCATTCATCGTTCCACCTTAAGGTAACATTCAAGAGGCATAGCCCCTTCTGCGCAAATGTAGTGACTATTTTTTAATTTCCGCCCATCTACTAACAATATAACCTTGCGGCCAGAGTAAGTCAAGCATTAAAATTCGTGACCTTCTCAATAATGCAGGGATTGTCGGGAGTAGAAGAAGTCGGCAGGGTGAATACCTCCGGCCCCGACGATAAGATCAAGATCATCCTGAAAAATCCCACTTCTTGCGGAACCGCTCCGCCGCCCCGCCCACAATCGCCCGGCCGTGGCCAAAACAGGCTACCGCAAAATCCAGCTTGGCCAGTTTGGCCAGGCTGCGTTTCCCTTCCGCCAAATCTTCATAAATAACGGACCAACCCAGACTAAACATATTGCTGGCTACGTCTGCGGCAAAAAGCACGCCGCCGTGCTGCGGCCAGAGAAAGGCTAACTGCCCGGCGCAGTGTCCCGGCACGTGGATGGCCTTAAGCCCGCCGGCCATGTCCAACTCATCGCCATCCTGGACCTCATGCTCAATTTCAGCGGGGTCAATGCCCGACGGCCCGCCGCGCATCAACAACCGCACCATGAGTTTAGCCGCCAGGCTTGGCCCCGGTTTTGCCGGGCGCATTGACTCGCCTTGCCGCACCATTGCCGCATCGAGCGGGTGCATATAAGCAGGCGCGCGGCTTATCTCTTTTAAGGCGGCCAGACTGCCGGTGTGATCGGCGTGGCAGTGTGTCACCAAGATGTGGCGGATGTCGGTTGGTTGTTTACCCAATTCTTGCACAGCTTGGATGATCTTGTCGGCGCTGCCGGGGATGCCGGTATCAATGAGGGTTAGCCCATCGTTGTGGTCAATCACAAAGGCGTTGACTATACTCAGGGAAATAGCATAAACGTTTGGCACAATTTCTTTTACGGCCATGAGGTTTCTCCTTTTGCTCGGTAATAATGTGGCCTGTTTGGATTTTTGGCCATTGGGGAAGTAGTATAAAGCAAAGTTTTGGACTGGCCAAAATAATGCTATAATGAACGTGAATAGCCCAAGGGAACGGTGAATGGCTCAAAAACTCAATTCTATGCGCATTTTGGACCAACAAAAAATCAGCTACACGGTGCATGAGTTTCCCGCTACCATTCACTCTGCGGTTGGCATGGCCGACCACATGGGTCGTCCGCACGAGATGGTCTACAAAACCCTGGTCGTGCTGTCATCTCAGGGCAAGCCGATGCTGGTGATGATTGCCGGGAACCGGGAGTTGAATTTGAAAAAAGTAGCCCAGGCGGTGGGTCAAAAAAAAGTGCAAATGGCCCCCCACAAGAAAGCCGAAACCTTGACCGGCCTGCAAACCGGCGGCATCTCGGCCCTGGCCCTCCTGCCCAAAAATTTTCCGGTCTATCTGGACCGGCCCGCCCTGGCGTTGGAGCGGATTTTGGTCAGCGCCGGTAAACGAGGCGTTAACCTGGAACTGCCGGTGCAAGATTTGATCAAAGTGACCAAAGCTACAGTGATAGAGGCCACCTAAAGTATGACCACACCTGTCCGCCGCCAATATCTTTCCATCAAAAAACAATACCCCGATGTCATCCTCTTTTTCCGCCTGGGCGACTTTTATGAAACGTTTGACGAGGACGCCAAACTGGTTTCCAAAGTGCTGGACATTGTGCTGACCTCGCGCAATGTTTCCAAAGGCCAGCGCGTGCCCCTGGCCGGCATCCCCTACCACGCCGCCGAAAATTATATTGCCCGGCTGATCAAGGCCGGTTACAAAGTGGCTATTTGCGAACAGGTGGGCGACCCGATTAAAGGATTGATGCCGCGCGAAGTGCAGCGCGTTATTACCCCCGGCACGGTAGTGGAATCGGCCCTGCTGACCGAGAAAGAAAACAACTACCTGGCCGCGGTGGTGCTGGCCTCTGAACGGGCCGGCATTGCTTACGTAGACATTACCACCGGCCAGTTTGCCGCCACCGAGTTGCAGGGCCAAGACATTGCCCGCCTGGTCTTCAACGAAATCAGCCGCCTCAAACCCGCCGAGATCATCATTCCCAACCAGGCCGGCGCCGAACCTTTGCGCCCGCTCAATATCCCCTGCTCCCTTTACGACGCCTGGCGTTTTGAAACCGAAACCGCGCAGCAAGAATTGCTGCGCCACTTTGAGGTGGCCACCCTGGCCGGTTTTGGCCTGGGCGGCAAACCTTTGGCTATTCGAGCGGCCGGGGCCATTATTCAATACGTGGCCGACACCCAAAAGCAGGCTCTGCCCCACATGACCCACCTGAACGTTTACACCACCGACACCTTTATGACCCTGGACGCCGCCACCCGGCGCAACCTGGAATTAACCGAGACCATTCGTTCCGGTAAGGTTGAGGGATCGCTGCTGGGGGTGCTGGATAAAACCATCACGGCTATGGGCGGGCGACTGCTGCGGGCCTGGTTGCACCAACCCCTGCTAGACGTTGAAGCCCTGAACGCGCGCCTGGATGCGGTGGATTTTTTCTGCGCACACACCCTGGCCCGGAGCGACATCCGCAGCCAACTCAAAACAGTGGCCGACCTGGAACGGCTGACCCACCGGGTTTGCCAGGGCATTGCCCAACCCCGCGACTTACTGGCCGTTCGCCGCAGTCTGGAAGCCGTACCGGCGATCCAACAAATTCTGGCGGAGGTTGCGCCAGGGGATAAACAAGCCCCATTCACTCAGCTTAAACTTGACCCCTGCTCTAATATCGCCCAACTCATTGCCCAGGCCATTGTTGACGACCCCCCGGCGGTTGTTTCCAAAGGCGGCTTTATCCGACCCGGCTTTTCCGCCGAATTGGACAGCATCCTGGCCGGGTCCCGTGAAGCCAGGGAGTGGGTGGCCAACCTGGAACCGGTTGAACGAAAGCGAACCGGCATCAAAACGCTCAAGGTCGGTTTCAACCAGGTTTTTGGCTATTATCTTGAAGTGACCCACGCCCATAAAAACCAGGTGCCGCCGGAGTACATTCGCAAACAAACCCTGGTCAATGCCGAGCGTTACATTACCCCGGAGTTGAAGGAGTACGAGAGCCTCATTCTCAATGCCGAAGAACGCCAGCTTGAAGTGGAAACCCGGCTCTTCAAAGAAATCTGCGCCCACCTGGCCGGCGCGGCGGACCGCCTGCTGTCCACCGCCCAGGCCCTGGCTTATTTAGACGTGGTTACAGCCCTGGCCGAAGTGGCCCTAAAAAACAACTACGTCCGGCCCACCCTCAGCAACGACGACAAACTGGAAATCGTCAACGGCCGCCATCCGGTGGTAGAGACTATGCCCCTAGTTGACCCCGACGGCCTGACCATTTCCTTTGTGCCCAACGACGTGCGCATGTCGAGCGAAGAATTAATTCACCTCATCACCGGCCCCAACATGAGTGGAAAATCAACGTTTTTACGTCAGGTGGCCTTATGTGTGTTAATGGCCCAAATCGGCAGTTTTGTGCCGGCAGATTCCGCCCGGATTGGCCTGGTGGACCGCATTTTTACCCGCATTGGGGCGCAGGATGAGATTCACGCCGGGCAGAGCACCTTTATGGTAGAAATGGTGGAAACGGCGATCATTCTCTCGCAGAGCAGTAAACGTAGCCTGCTGATTTTGGACGAGGTAGGCCGGGGCACCAGCACTTACGACGGCCTGGCCATTGCCCGGGCCGTGGTGGAATACATTCACAACAATCCCAAAATCCGGGCCAAAACCCTCTTTGCCACCCACTACCACGAACTGACGGAAATGGCCCAGTATCTGCCTCACGTAAAAAATTACAACGTGGCCGTGGCCGAGGAGGGCAGCCGGGTGATCTTTTTGCACAAAATTGTGCCCGGCGCGGCGGACCGTTCCTACGGCATCCACGTGGCCCAGATTGCCGGTATTCCCAAAACCGTGGTTGACCGGGCCAACGAAATTTTGGAAACCCTGGAAGGCAACGCCAGCTTTAAGGAAAGTAAAGAACAAACGCGCCAGGCCATGGCCGGGGTGCAGCAATTATCGCTCTTTGGCCCGGAAACGCATCCCTTGATCGAGGAAATCAAGGCCCTGGACGTTGACTCGATTTCACCGCTGGAGGCGCTCAATAAGCTGTATGAGCTTAAGCAGCGGGCCAACCAAGACCCATGAAAAAATCATTCACCCAACAGTACACCTATTACGTTCACCGCCCGGTGCGGGCCTATTTTAGAATGCCCGGCTCTAAAACGTTTGGCATTTTGCTGGTTCTTTTTGTCATTCTCCTGGTGGTGGCCGTAGAAGATTTAACCTGGTATTACGTGCATCCAGACACCGGTCAGGGGCTTGATACTCTGGCGGCCTCTTACGCGGTGTTGACCCTGCTGGTGTTTGAAAACGCCTTCCCCCTGCCCGAGGCCTGGACCACCCGGCTGATATTTTTTATTGTGCCCATTGCCGGGATTTTGGTATTGGGCCAGGGTTTGGTTCGCCTGGGCAGCAATTTATTAAGTAGAGACACATGGAACAGAGCAATGGCATCAACTTTTAAAGATCATACGGTGATTTGCGGGTTGGGCAAAGTCAGCACCCGCGTGGTCCGGTGGATTTTAGACATCCATCAGGAAGCGGTGGTGATTGAGTATAACCCAACCAATCGTTTTATTGAAGAAGTGCGTAGTTGGGGCGTGCCGGTTATTATTGGCGATGCCCGCCGCCCGGAGGTATTGCACGATGCGGCCATTGCCCACGCCGAATCCATTGTGCCCTGCACCAACGACGACCTGATCAATTTGAGCATTGCCCTGCAAGCTCGCCGGTTGGTGCCAAATATTAAGGTGGTGCTGCGCATGGTTGATGTGGAAATGGCGGCCAACGTGCGCAGCGGCTTTGGCATCCACACCGCCTTCAGCATCCCCGAACTTTCCGCGCCCGCTTTTGCCGCGGCCTCCACCAGGGTGCCCCTGGATTACGCTTTTTCCTTTGGCGAGGGTGAAGAGCGGGGCCTGCTGACCATTACCAGCTTTACCCTGGTGGAAGAATCTGTTCTGGTGGGTTACACCGTGGCCAGGTTAGAAACGGAATTCAACGTGGCCGTGATCGCCCATCGCTGCCAGGGCAAGTTTGAGCTGCACCCGCCGGATGATACGGTTTTATGCACCGGAAACCGTTTTATCGTGTCGGCCTCGCCGGAGGCCATTACCCAAATTGCCCGCCTTACCCCGCCCACCCGCGAGATGGACCGTTATAAACAGGGACGCTGGTCAATTCAACGTAACCGGCCCTAACTCAACCACGTCCGCCACCGGCGCGCCGTTTTTCAGCACCGGCAGGCGCTCCAGGGTTTGCCAGTAATACACCCCCACCCGGAGGTAATAGGTTCCGGGCGACAGGCCGGGTGGCAGGGGCAGCACGTGGCGGTCGCGCAGTTTTTCGCCGGGCTGCCAGGTGGTGGTGGGGATGGAGACGTCCCACTCCGGCTGGCCGTCATGCTGGGCCACCAGATTGCCGTCGATATCCAAAAGATGAGCAAAAACGGTGTAATCGTGCCCCATCAGTTCCAACGCTTCCCAGTAGAGGGTTAAGTTTAAGGCTTGACCCTCTTGAGAAACGCCATATCCCAACAACTTCATTTTATGCCCCAGATTGTATTCCACCTCATTCGGCGGGACAAGGTCCTGGTCGGAGGGGACAATTTGCGTCAGCTGTCGCCCTTGCCGCTCAAAAGAGGCCAGCCGCGCCCAGGTATTGGTTTCAAAACGGCGCAGGCCCGGCGTGGGTTGGTTGACCCACACCTTGAGCCGTTGGTTCCACTGCGCCCAATCCTGCCCGGCCAATACGCCTACGGCCAAGCTCCACTGTTGGCCCAACGTCCAGGGCAGGGTTTGCGAGATCACAATTTCGCCGGGCGACCACTGCTGCGGCGGATACCATAGTTGGGTGGTCATAGGGCGCAACGAGGTGTCTTCAATCACCGCCCCCTGCTGGTTCATAAAAAAGGGATAAAGCCGCAGGTCGCTTTTGATGGGTTTAAGGGCCTGCCAGTAAAAGCGGACGCCGGTTTCCTGCCAGCGCGGCTCGTCCAGCACGTCAAAACCAAGCAGGCGCAGCTCGTCGCCAAATTGCACGTCAAGGGGATATTGGGGCGCGGCGGCGGGAACGCGGGCAAAATCATAAAAAGAATCGGGCAGGGTGGCATTTTTTGCGCCCCGCTGCAACAGAATATACCCGTCCGTGGCCTCAACAATGCCAAACTCGCCCGCTTTGAGCAGCGTTTTAACCTCATCCCGGTAATTGTTGGGATGGAACGGCACGGTATCGGCGGTCACGTCAAGCAGGATGTACTCCGCTTCGTGGATGTCGGGAAACACGTAGGCAATGGTGCGGTGGCTCAAGTGAGGATAAAGCCGGTTCTGGGCCGAGATGGGCGCGCCGGGCGGAATCCGGTTGACCAGGCGTTGGCCTAATTCGTCGTGAGCCGTCACCTCATAGCGGGGAGCGTCAAACAAAAGGGGAGAGTAGCCAAAAAAGAGATGCCATCCCCCTGACACGGCCAATAAAATCAGGCCCAGCAAATCGCCAAAATTAACCCGTGAGCGGGGCCAGAGATGTTCGAGTCCCTGCTTGAGCAGAATCATGCCCCAGAGCGTAGCCCAAATCAACCAGGGCGTCACGTCGGCCACGTAATGGCCACGGGCGGCGTTGAACATGGCCGGGTTGTTGCTAAGCAAGTTGATGGCAAACGAGGGCGCGCCGACCAGCAACACCGGCAATCCCAGCAGGGGCAGGAAGGCAAAGGGGGTGAAGAGATCGCGCAAATAGGTTATTTTGGCGGGTTGCCACAGGTTTTGCAGCACCAGGTCGGGCCGGGTAAAAACAGTGGTAACAATGGCCAGGGGGTTGTCGCCAAAATCGGCGTAGTAGTGCAGAAAAATATGATCGCTGGTGACACTGTAGGTTGGAATGACCCAGTACATCACCACCAGGAACCAGGCCACGCCCAGGCCAATGGTGAACAGCCCCAACCGCCAAGCCCGGTGGCGAATAAGGGCGTACAGTCCCAAAAACGTGACCTGGAGCGGGATTTGTTCTTTACAGGCCATGGCCAAAATGATGAACAAAATGAACCAGGCTGTTTTGCGTTTTTCTAAAAAGTAAAAGGCAAACATCAAAAAGGCAAAGGCCAGGGCCGGAGGATGAAAATCGGACAAAGTGACCACCTCTGTACCCGGAAAGAGGAGGTAGGCCAGCAGCAGGCTTAACCCGGCCAGGTTACTTTTTAGCTTTTCTCGGCCCAACCAAAAGACCGGCAGTCCGGCCAGGCCGATGAGAGCTGCCTGCAAAACCAGCAGCGTTTCCGGGCCGTTGTGGAGCAGGTACAGAGGGGCGGGCAGCAGCAGAATAGGGTCGGCGTGGTTGGAGAGATGCAAGAGGGGGCGGCCGGTAGAGGTGTAAAAGAAGATGCGCCCGTGCAGGGTGTTCCAGACCACTTGGTTGTAGACGCCCAGGTCGAACTCGCTCAAAAAGGCCCGGTGCCGTTGAATGGCCAGCCAGGAAAAGGTGATGATGAAGATTAGAACCAACCCTCCGGCCACAACATGGGGCCAGGCTTGTTTTGGGATCAGGTGTTTCATTTGACGGTTATGATACCAACTTCAATAAAATCTTCTCCCGCGCCGGGTAATTCATCGGCGGTGGTTACGGGCACGCGCTCTCCGGTGGGGGGATAATACCAGCCCATAATCAAACGATATTGACCGGCCAACAAGTCAGGCGGCAAATCCAGGGTTTGGGCATCCACCACCGGGCGCTGGGGTTTCCAGGCCGTGGTTGGCAAAAAGCCCAAGCTATCTTGCGGAATCCAATCTAACTGGGCGACCAGATTGTCCTCGTTATCCAGCAGATGCGCAAAATTGGTCAAGCTAAATGAAATGGATGTATCGCTTTGCCAGTAGAGGGAAAAAGGGATGGCTTGACCGGGTTGAAAGGTTTGATTGGGCAGGTCAACGCCCAAAAGGCGGATGTGACCGCCAAAGGTGACCTGGCGAGGATGCTGCGGCCGGCTTGAACTGGCCAGGGGAGCGAAGATGTGGACCGCATATCTGCCGCTCTGGTAAAAAGTAGCCAGCCGGACCCAGGTATTTTGCTCAAAAAGGTAAAGGTCATCATCGGCCTGAGTAACCGGCAGGCGCTGTGTCTCGTCGGTCCAATCCTCTTGGGCGACGCCCACGGCCAGCGTCACCTGGCCCGTAAATGTTTGGGGCAGAGTGCGGGTGATAATCACTTCATCCGGCGACCATTGCGATGTGGGATACCAGATGGGAGCCACCAAAGGTTTGGCGGAAGGGTCGTCTACCAGATTTCCCTGGCGATCAATAAAAAAAGGCCATAGAACGTAGTCTTGGGCCAGCGGCTCCAGGGCTTGCCAGTACAAGGTGATGACGACCATACCCCGGCGGTGCGGGTCCGGCTCAATTTGATAACCCAGCAGGCGCAACTTGTCGGCAAAAACAATATCGGTGGGATGGGCGGGCCGGAATGAGGCGGGATCGTCCACACGGGCGAAGTCAAAAAAAGGATCGGGCATGGTTTTGGGCAGGTTGGGCCGGTTTTTGGCTAAAAGCAAGTAGCCGTCGTAGGCGTCAACAACGCCAAAATCTTTGGCTAAAAACTGCTCAATCCGGTGGCGCAAATCCAGGGGATGCAGGGGCCAGGCGTCTTCGGAAACGTCAAACACCAGGTACTCGGCGTCGTTCACGCGATCAAAGATATAAATTTTTTGGCGCTGACTCAGGTGCGGCACCAAGCTGTCCTGGGCCGAGACTGCCGCGTCTGGGGGGATTTGAGCAAAAATTTGCGCGGCGGCGCGGTGATGAGGGGTGATGGCTTCCCAGCCCCGGAATTGGCCGCCGCCAGAAAAAAAGCCGTATTGGGCATGATAAATCAGCGTGGCCAGCAACAGGGCCAACCCCAGCAGAGTATAGACAACGGCAGGTGAAAGCAGGCGGTATTTGTCCGCCAACCAGCTTTTTAGATTGGCCACCCCATAAATACTGCTAATGAGAATGGCCGGGACCAGGGGCGCAGCGTAGATGAGGCGGTTGGCTTCTTGCATGGGCGTAAAGTTGCTCAAAAGGTTGATGCCCAACGAGGGCAGGGCCAGCAGCAACGTGACCGGGTTGAACAGGGCCGTGAACGCGGTGGGGGTCAACAGTAGACGGAGGTAGGTGAGCGCGTTGGCGGCCTGTAATTGCGCCAGGAACAGGCGCGGTTGGCGAAATAAATTAAGCAGGATGTCGGGCGCAGACGCGCCCAGGTGATCGTAGCGGTCCCAATGGATGTTGCGGGTGTCGGCAAAAAGGGGAGGGATCACAAAAACGGCCAGTAAAGCCCAGGCCAGGGCCAGACCAATGGTCAAACCACCCCAGAGATAACGACGCTTAATGACCAGGGCATACAGCCCCATCATTAGTATCAGCAGGCTCACGTCTTCTTTGCAGGAGACCGCTAACACAGCAAACAGGGCAAAAAGTTTGGGGCGTTCTGTTTCCAGAAAGTAAAAAGCGGCCAACAGAAAGGTGGGGGTTAAAGTGATGGGATGGAATTCTACCATGTTGGCCCCCTGGATGGCCGGGAACATTAAATAGATGAAGGCGAACAGCAGGGCCAGATGATGGTTGTGGAGCTTATGGCGAGCCAGGGCAAACACAGGGATCGCGCCCAAGGCCACCACGATTGATTCAAAAACAAAGAGGGTTTCCGGGCCGCTGTAAATAAGGTAGAGCAGCGACAGAGGCAAAAAGATAGGTTCCACGTGCAGCCCCAACCGGCTGGTGACAAAGGGGTGGTTGGTTTGTTGGAAAAAACGGCCATGCAACGTGTTCCAGGTGGCCTGGTCCATACTGGCTACGTCCATGGCCCGGGTGCCAAAGGAATAATGGTGCAGTAGCAGTTGCGCAGAAAAAAAAACCGCATAGGCGGCCATCATCAGCGCCAGGATGAAATAGGGGTAAGCACCAGGGGTAAGATATTTAATGCGCCCATCGTTTTTAGGCATCGTCCGGTTGCAGATGGTCAGGGCCAAGCCTCTCGCCTTGCCATGTCATTCTAAGACCGTCATTCTGAGGGTTCCATAAGGCCGGGGCCTTATTCAACCGGAAAAGAAACGAATGGGGGGGCACCCCCCAAGCCCCCCGGCCTACCGGCAGTTTCT
>JAFGDY010000169.1 GCA_016931895.1 Anaerolineae bacterium | reverse complement strand
TGTTACCTTGCTACCTGTTTCAGCGGCAAAAACTTTTCTGGAGCACTATACTGATGCAGATTGAACCTTAGCTTGAACATTTTGGGCCGCTTTACCACCACTCAACCGTGCGCAGTTGATCAGGAGTGGCCAATTCAACTCCCACCGGCGAGCCGGTCGCATCGGCCCCGGTTTGGCGCATGATGGCTACGCTCCAGGTGACCACGCCGGCTGACGGGCGGTCCTTTTGGCCAAAGCGCCAGCTATTGCCCTTGGTCCAGTGCGCCGTATAAGAACCATCAGGCCAGGCCAATTGTAAAACGTAGAACTCGTCAGCGGTCAGCCAGCCGGTGGCGGTCCAGTTAAAGAAGAGGGTGGAGCTATTGACAAACTGGCCGTCGGCGGGGGCCAACAAGTTTGGCGGCAAATAACGCGGCGTGGCCGTAGGAGTGGCTGTAGGCATGGGGGTGGGGGTGGGCGTGGCCGTAGGCATAGCCAGAGGAATGATGATCTCCTGGCCTTCGTAAACCAAATCCGGGTTGACCTCCGGGTTGGCGGCAAAAATTGTATCCAGGGGCGTGTCGTATTTCACCGAAAGGTCGCCCAGGGTTTCGCCCGCTTGAATAACGTGGATGATTTGCGGCGGTAGTTGGTTATCGGCCGTATCCCAATTAATGGGACTGTCGGGCACCACCAACACCTGGCCTACCCGCAACATGCGGCTATCGGCCAAGTTGTTCATGGCCGCCAATTCTTCCACAGATACTTGATACAATTGGGCAATGTAATAAAGCGCCTGGCCGGCCTCAACTACATGGGTGCGGGGGGTGGGCGAGGGAATGATGGTGGGTGAGGTGGTGGGGGGAGGCGTAGCCGTGGCTGTGGGGGGGCGAAACAAAGCCGGCGTGGCCGTAGCCGTGGGTGTAGGCGTAGCCTGGGCCGCCTGAACCACCTCATGGTAAAGCGGCTGATACGTGTTAACGCCCCACACCAGGCCCACAATAACCGCCACCCCCAGGGTAACGCCCAGCCAAGAGCCACTAAAAGACGCGGCCAGGGGCAAGCTATCCACCGGCCGGCCGCACATCATACAGGTGGTGGCTTTTTGGGCTGCCGGCGCCCCGCAGTGCAAGCAACGTCGCTGGCGATGGTAATGAATAGTTGGTTTGCCGCAGAAGGGGCAGCGGGTTTCAAAGTTTTTTAAGGCCGCGCCGCAGGCTGAACATTCGGTCATAACGGTCAATTATCGGGTATCCGGGAGGATTTGTCAATTTTGAGGGCAAGCGGAAGAATGACGAGCAGGGCCAGGCCGCTGATGATACCGCCCGCTGTTCGCGCGGGCGTGCTGCCCATGCGTAACAGCACAATGTGTTCGCCCGCCGGAACGTCAACCGTGATCAAACCGTAGGGCGGCTCAACCCGATGCGAAAGCGGTACGCCGTCCATGCTGACCCGCCAGCCGGGATAGTCGTAGGTATAAAATTGCAGCGCGACCGGCCCGGCGGCGACCACGCGCACCTTGTCCGACTGCCCCCCGTGATGCAGCGTTTCCACCGTGCCCTGCCCGGCGATGAGGCCGGCCACCGTTAGCGGTTGGCCGTTGAGATATTGCGGCTCCATGGGGCTGGTGTGGGGCTGCTCCCGGGTTACCGACACCATCCCCACCCGGTCCGCAATAGAGGCCCGATCCCAATTGATCACGGCCAGGGGCGTTTCAGCCCAGGCGGGAACTTGAGTGTATTGGGGCAGGGTATAGGGAAAAGAAGCCAGGATAACTACCAGGCAGAGAAGGTAGAGCGACGGATATGGGGTTTGCGGTTCGATTGTTGAGCCTTCAATTTTGTTGGGGATGGGTTGGCGATTTGCGTAATTTGCAAATTGAGACCCTCCCACCAGCGAAAGCGTAAAGGCCATCATGCCCAACAAGCGCCAGGGAAATTGAACCAATGCGGCAATCGGGAGAATTTGCCAGACCGGTTTAGCCAGCGGCGACATCAATAAAATGATGGCGATGGTGAAAATCAAGAAAAACAGGGCGGTGCCGCGATGCGGAAAATCGCGGCGGATGATAGCGATCAGGGTAAAAGAGGCAAGGGCAACGGCCACAATGCCTAACTGGTACGAAAAATCATCCATCAGGCCCGCGCCCGCATAGCCGTAACCCCACTCCGGCGATAAAAATTGCGAAAAGTAAACAAAGTGTTGAAGATAGTCGTAACTGCCGCTGGTCCACTGTTCTACCTTAACAAAGCGCATTTCGGCCACAAGGGGGATAAGATAGATGGCCGCCAGCGCCAGGCCCAACCCCCCGGCGGCCAGCGCATACAGGGCATGCCGGGCCAATCCCTTCAAATGGAGCCGGGTTTTGGCCACGATCAGGTAGAGGAGATAGATCATTAAAAACGGGCTGAAAGTAAAAAAAGAGGTGTGGTGGGTGAGGGCCAGCAGCCCGTAAACCAGACCGGACCCTGCTGCCCGCGATAAGCTGGGCGCAGCCATTAATTCGGTGAAGGCCCAAAACAAAAAGGGAATAAGGGCCAGGGCCACAAATTCGGCGTAGGCGCCGCGCACAAAAATTTCAACCAGGTGAAAGGGGATATACATGTACAACACCGCCGCCAGCAAAGCCGCCGCAGGCTCAAATAATCGCTTTCCAAAACCATACATGCCCAGGCCGGCCGCAATGGTGGCCAGCGCGTATACCGTTTTAACCGAGGCGGTGAAGCCCAAGCCCAACAGGTGCACAATCTCGGCGGCGTAAAAGGCCAGCGGCGCATACAGGTTAAAAAGAGGATAGCCATAACCAAACGAAAAATCCGGCGACCAACGCGGCCAGAAAAAACTATCGCGGAAGGTCTGGTCAAATTCCACCAGAAAAAAAACGCTGTGTTTGGCGTCGTGGGCGTTGAAAAAATAGGCGGGCGTGAGCAGCGGCCCCCAGGCAAAAATGGAAAAGGCCAGGATGAGCCAGATATTGGGGTCAAAATGAGGCGTGAAAATATGCGCTTTCTTACGCCTTATTTTTGTTGTTTGGCCTTTCTCATTGTTTTTAAAGTTCATTATTCTCAACCTACCTGAACTACCCTAACCACATCATCGTAATCACTACCGTCACTAAAATAATCAGAAAAATAAGCCCCAGCAGAATAACCACGCCCAGGGCGGCCGGTTTGTTTGCATCTCCCACTACCTGGGCCGTAATTTCCCGCCGTTGAGAGACCCGCCTTAATTTGCCCCGCACGCTGGCCAGCAAATCCTCGGTTTTGAAGGGTTTGGTGAGATAGTCGTCCACGCCCAATTCTTTGCCCCGGCGAATGTCGGCCTCATCTTGTTTGGCGGTTAGAAAAATAAAGGGGATGTGGTTCAAATAGGGATTGGCCCGCGTTTGTTCGTAAAAATCGTAACCGTCCAGCACCGGCATGAGAATGTCTGATAAAATCAAATCAGGCAGGTATTTGACCTGACCACCAAACCCCTGTTGGCGTCTTCGGGCCAGGGCCGCTTCCAATCGCTCCAGGGCGTGCCGGCCGTTTGTGGCCGTCCACACTTGATAGCCGCCTACGTCTTCCAGCATCAGGCGGATCGCCTCAAGCACCTGCGGTTCGTCATCAACCACCATGATGAATAATTTAGCTGCTTCCATAGCTGCCGTACTCCCCTGCTTCCCTGCTACCCTCTTCTGGCAACAGGCTAACCCTGCCGTGCCACCTGCGCGACGCTAACAACAGTCCCCCACCCACTAAAAATGATAAAAAAGAAATCCAGCGGCCCATTATCCTGACCGGCGTGTCTTCAAACCGGATCTCCAAAAAATGGAAACCGGGCGGAATGGGCACCACCAGCCAGCCTTCCAGGTAAGTGACGCTGAGTGCGGGCCGGTCCACAACCGGCCCGATCCGGGTGACCGGCCCCACTTCTTTATCCAGATTGCCGTCGTCCGGCCCCAAATCCTCATAAACGTAGGCCCGCCAGCCGGGATAGTAGGGCGTAAAAAACGTGACCGCCTGCCCTTCTTTTTCGGTTCCTACCCAAAGCAGTTCGTGCTGGCTGTCCATTTCCATGGAATAAACGCCCACGGTGTTATCGGCGGGCAGGGCGGCGTAATGCACTTTGGTGCTGATCTGCCCGCCCCGCACTACTTTTTCGGCCAGGGTGGACCAGTTGGGAATACGCCGCACCCAGGCCGTTTGACCCGTCATCTCATCGGAAGATTGTTGAAAGCGAAATAAAGCGGCTTCACTGACCGGCCCTTCGGTGGGTTTGGGATCGCGCACCTGGGCCTGCACGTAGGGATAGCTGGAGAGCAAAATGAGACAGGCCAGGATAATGACGGGCAGCGGGAAAAGGAAGGGCGGCTGAGGGGCGGGCGATGTTTCTGTTTCTTGAATTTTGTCGCCGGCCAGGATGACCCCGGCGGCAATGGAAATGTAGGGCGCCACCACTACCAGGAGTCGCCAGGGGAATTGAACCAATTGGGCCAGGGGCAGCAACGCCCACACCGGCGTGGACAGCGGCACGGTTAAAAAAGCCATCACCAGGGTGACGCCCTGGAAAAAGTAGAGCGTGCGGCGCACGGCGGTATCCACCAGTTTGGGCGTCAACCAAAAAGAGAGGATGAACAGAACCGTGGCGGCCAGACCCAGTTGAAAACCGGTTTGGTCATCCGGGCCGGGGATGCTGGCCCCAAACCCCCATTGAGGAGAAAAGAGCTGAAATACTTCCACAAAATCATCGCCAAAAGCAAAACGCCCGCCAAACCACTGGTCGGTGCGCACAAATCCGGCCTCGGTGAGCGCGGGCAGCAGGTAAACGGCGCTCAGGCCCAGGCCCAGCAGCAGCACAAATAAGGCCGGCAAACCGGCAAGAAGAAGCGCCAGGTAAGGATTGTGTTTCCTTCGCCAAACGTAGGGGGCCATCCGCCGGCCGGGCGGCGGAGCGGGCGGTTGGCTCTCAGGCCGGCGCCGATTTTGCCAAAATTGCCAGCCCAGCATGTAGGCCACATATAGCCCCAGAATGGCGGTGAGGATGAAGGCCGAGAGGGAATGAGTGAACATAAGCGCGGCATAGGCCAGCGCGGCCCCCACCAGGGCGGGCAGCCGGGGCCGGGTGACGGCCCCGTAAAAGCCCCATAAAACCAGGGGCACAAAAACAAAAGCCACCGATTCGGCCAGGTCGGCCCGCACGTACAGGTCAAACAGGTGGTAGGGCAGGTAAACGTAAGTGAGCGCGGCGATCAAACCGGCGGGCCGGCCCAGCAGCCGCCGGACAAAAAGGTACATGGTCAAGCCGGATAAAACCGCCGACAGGCCAAACACAATTTTAACCGAGGTGACAATGTTAAAGCCAAGCAGGTGAAATGCCTCGCCCGCGTAAGAGGCCAGCGGGCCGTAGACGTTAAAAAAGGGATAACCATAACCAAAGGCCATGTCCGGTATCCAGCGGGGATACCACACCCCATCCCGGATCACCTTATCAAACTGGTGCAAAAAGTAAACCGAGTGCCGGGCGTCGTGCCCTCCCCAAAAGTAACCCGGCTGTAAAAGCGGCCCAATCACGGGTAATGAAAGCAAAAGCGTTAGCCACACATAGGGGTCAACCCCGGCCAATTTGTGGGCGGTGTTCAACTTCTCACTTCTCATTTTTATTTTATTCGACATCCAGAATCACCCTCCCTTCCGCATCGTTGCGCACAGGCAGGCGGGTGAGGGTGGTTTCGTGGTACAGGCCCACGAAAACCCGGTAAGGGCCGGGCGGGGCGTTGGCGGGGAAAAGAAGGGGGTAGGAGTCGGCAATCAATTCGCCCGGGATCCATTGCGAGGTAGGATAATGGCCGGATTGGGGCTGGCCGTCGAATTGGGCGATGACCTGGCCGGTGGGGTCAACCAGGTGCACAAAAACTTTCAGGTCTTCGGCAAACGGCCGGAGCGGATGCCAGGTTACGTTCAGGCTCAGAATGTCGTTGGCCCGCAAGGGGCCGTGGACGGCCAGCGGAATGGCCGTTTGGCCGCGGACAAGGCCGGCCGTATGGTCGCCGGTTAATACGGAAAAATCATGCGCCAACAGGGCGACCTGTGTTTCTGCGCCCAGTTGCGCCTGGCCCAGTTGCGCCTGCGGCCCGGAAACCATCTCCGGCCGGGGCCGGATGAATTGAGGCGAAAGGTAATGGTAACTGCTAAGGATGATCACCAGAATGATACTGCCCAGCAGGGGCAGCCGGGCCAGTTGTTCATCCAACCAAACTGCGGCCCCGGCCAGCGCGGCCAGGGCCAGACCGGTCAGGCCCAATAATTGCCAGGGATAGGCGAGGGTGTTGGCCAGCGTGTAGCCGGGCCAGATAGGTAGCCGCCATACCCCGGCCATTACCCCCAGTTGGAGCAGAATCAATGCCACGGCGAGGGTTAAAAAGAAAAGCAGCCGCCGGTCGGCGCGGTTGGCCGGCCCGCCGGGGCGTAACCATAAAAGTAACGTGATCGTGGTTAAGCCCACCCCGGCCAAACCTAACTGGAGAGACAGGCCATCGTTCCAGCCGGGCCGGCTGGGGCCAAAACCCCAGTAGGCTGAAAAGAGTTGAAAAGGGTACAGAAAGTGGTCGGCAAAATTGGGCGCGGAGGGGGGAATAGCGGCTAGAGATAGAGATAACCACAGCGCCGGCCCCACGCCCAACAAGGCAACCAGAATTGGCCGGAGGGATTGTTTGGGGTAGACGGCCAGGAGCAGGGCCACCACCACCAAAAACGCCCACAGGGTCAATCCCAACTGGCTCAGGCCCAGAACGAACCAAACCAGGGCCGTCATTATCAAAAAGGGGAGTTTGGGCGAGGTAATCAGGGAGGTGGTGGTCAACATCGCCCAGGGCAATAAGCCCCAAAATAGCGCCTCGCCCCAGGCCCCGCGCACGTACACCGCCACCAGCCGGTAAGGCAGATAAGTGTAAACCAGCGCGGCCACGAGCGCGCCGGGATGGCCTAGCCAACGCCTGAGCCACAGAAACATGCCCACCCCACCCAGGAGCCAGCCCAGGCCCGCCTCTATTTTTATGGCCGCGGCAGGCGAGAAAGGCAACAACGCCGCCAGGTAATAGGCCAGGAGGCCATCGCCGCGGAGCGGGTCAAATTTGAGGGCCAGGTGGGGCGTCCAGGTCAATGCGCTGGGGGCGGCTCGCAAATCCAGCACATTCCATAACGGTCCAAAGCCGCTATGGGTTTGGATGTAGCCGGGGTAAAACAACGGCGCAATAACAAAGATTGATAATATTACTACCAGTCCCAGTGCGGCGGGGGTTGACAACCTGAACACAGACGGCAAATCACTCTTCCTCCAGCATCTCGGCCAGATGTTTAAGATGATTGGAGATCACACGTACAGTTTCAATGATGCGCTTCAGGTCCTCCTGAAGTTTGGGCGATATTTCTTCGTTGAGCAGGCTGAACTGGGCAATGCTGACAATGGTGGATAACTGGTTAAAGGTTTCATGCATTATTTTAGCGGGAGTAGCGGGAGTTTGTTGAATTTCAGAGGTCATATTGGGGGTCCTTATCTATATCTGACTACAATATTTAGTTTGCCGGCCCGGCCAAACCCAATTCAAGGGCGGTGGCTTGCATAGCGGCTAACACAATGTTGATGTGTTCATTTAAATCTATATTTAGGGCATTGGCCCCTGCTTCAATTTCTGCGCGGTTAACGCCGGGGGCAAAGGCTTTGGCCTTCCACTTTTTGCGCACCGACTTTACCGTAACATCGCGGATGTCTTTGGAGGGGCGCACCAGGGCGACCGCCGCAATCAGGCCGGTCAATTCGTCCACGGCGTAGAGCGTATGCTCCATCAGCGATTGGCGCTCTACGCCGGTTACTTCGGTGGCGTGGGAGAGGATGGCCCGGATAATTTCTTCGTCAACGCCCTGTTCCTGTAAAATAGGCGCGCCGGCATTGGGATGGCCGTCTGCGGCCACATCAGGGTAACGCTCGTAATCAAAATCGTGCAGCAGGCCAACCAGGCCCCATTTTTCCTCGTCCCGGCCAAAGTGGCGGGCGTAACCCCGCATGGCGGACTCAACGGCCAGCATGTGGCGGCGCAATTGCGGGCTTTGAGTATATTCGCAAACTAAATCCCAGGCTTGTTGCCGGTTCATGGTTTGTTCTCCTTCACTATCATACCCAAATAGAAGGCGATAGACAAACTTGGCGCGGTAGTATACCAAACGTATTTTGAAATTTCCGTAGCTCACGCATCCTATGCGTGAGCGGACGGCATAGGGATGCCGTCCTACGGAAAGCTTAGCGTGCGCTTGGTATATTTCAGTTCTACCGGCGGCGCTAAAGCTCTATTTCCCTCACCGGGCCAGCCTCATCGGCTTTAACATACACAATGCCCTTTTCAAATACCTGGGCGCGATACTCCACCCCCCGGTGGCGCAGCGGAAATTCCGACGAGAGAAACTCGCCCAAATGATGAGCCTGGGCATGTTGGTAGAGGGCGGAATTACGATTCACCGGAATAATGTATTGGCGCGCCGCGGCTATGAGCGCATCCTTTAACTCGGTGGCCGCAGCCGCAGCCTCGGCCGGCGTTTCGGCGCGAGGGCCAACAGGCGGCGCGGGCGTTTCCGGCGTTGGGGCGGGTTCAGGAGTCGGCCGGGCCGGGGCGGGTTCTTCTGTTTCAACCGGGGCCGGCGGCGCGCCTGCTTTGACTTTTTGGAAGGTCAAAAAGAAGCTGGTGGGCACGCCTTGCCGGGGCGAAACCTCATTGCCCAGGCCAGGGTTGACCAGCTTGTCGGAGGGCAGGTTATCCTGGGCCATGCTCACCCGGTAAGTGCCCAGCAGGCCCGTCATCAGGTAATTGCCCCAATACTGATCAATTTGCCCTTTGGTTTCCACTTTATCTACCGCGTCTTCCCGCTCTGCCTGAAACCTGGCTCCTTCCATTGGTTTGCCCGCCTCATCAAGCGCCCGGACAAAAATGTAAGCCCGGCCCTGCGCTTCCTGTTCGTCCGCCCAGCGAGCCTCAACCAGACGCCAGTGAGGTTTGGCGGGATCAGACACCGGCTCTAACAAAACTTGAGGCTCCAGGTATTTGAAGCGGTCGTCAAATTTGCGCCCGGTCAGGTCCGGGCCGGTGTAGAAATTTTTCATGCCCTTGGGCATGGGGCCGTCTTGACGCACTTTGCCGGGCCGGGCCTTGAGTTTAGGCACCACCGGCAGTTCGCCGTTGAGGCCAAACTGTTGGTCAAAATGATTGGTGAACCACGGCCCCTGATTTTCAAAGCCTTCGCCCCACACCCCAATGCGACCTACGGCAATGAGCCAGGGCATGCAGGCAAAATAGTAGTCCGGGGCTTCCTCCTGGATGTATTTGAACATGTCCTCCGTTAGCCGGCCGGTCCATTCGGGGGTGGGTTTGGGGTAGCGGGGATCGTCGCCAAAGGTGGTGCCGGCCCGCTGGCCCACATTGTAGCCGCCCTCGGTGGTAAAGATGGGGATGGAGTGGCCCACCGCTTCATTGACCAGGGCGTCAAAATATTCAAAGGCGCGGAAGCAGGTGGAGTCGGCCATAATGCTGGCATTGGGCTGTTTCAACTTTTTGCGCCACTCGTTCACCGTTTCAACCCCCATTTCCCAGGCCCACATGCCGCCTTTTTCTTCCCACTCTTCCGGCGTAAGCGGGACGCCCTGGGTGTTGACGGGGTCGTTGGGATAATCCAGGGGCCGGCCCAGGCAGTAGTTATGGATGGCCAGGCCGCAGTTGCCGTCCAGAATATCCTGGCGGCCTTTTTCGACAATGAGTTTGAGGGGATTGCCCCGCCCGCCGGGGCCAAAGGCCGGAAAGAGCAGGTAGCCGCCCACCTTGCGGATCATATCGGCTTCGATGATGAAATTATCTACCACAATCTCCAACCAATTGGGTGGGCGTTTACGATCTTTCCACTCCAGGTCCAAATCGGGTTCATTATTGGTTTCAAAGTAGACCGCCCCCATCTCGGCGTAACGTTTGACCGTCTCTATCTCCCGGCCACCGATGTGGCCCGGATTAGGCTCTTCTTTGTAAAACCGGATGACGGGCATCACCTGAATGTTTACCAGGCGTTTGACCAAGCCCATGGCCGAGCCGCCGCCATCATCCAGCACTTTAATCCATTTGAGCCGCATGGCCAGAATTTGCTCTTGCCAAAAACTCCAATTGTCTTTGCCCCAAAAATATTGGCTGTGGCTCCAATGGACGCCGCGGCCATTATCGGCAGGGGGACGGGGAAAATGATTTAGCATAAGTAAAACCTCCCGGGAAAATTGTGAATGGTGAATTGTGAATTATTAACTCGACTTTTGCAGCTAATTTAAGGTAAAAATCAGCATATATAGAACGAACTTTAACAATCAACAGGAATAATCGTGTACC